>NZ_JRVI01000039.1:0-15525 GCF_000783375.1 Sphingomonas sp. Ant20 | reverse complement strand
CGGCGTCGCGGCGGTCGAGGGATCGCCCGCGGTGACGAACGCGACGAGCGCGGCGCGGTTCTCGGCCGCGGTGCGCGCGAAGGTGGCGGCGAGGCGGCTCAAATCGCCACCCCGAGCGCTTCGGCGACGGTGAAGATGTCCTTGTCGCCGCGGCCGCACAGATTGGCGAGGATGATCTGGTCCTGCCGCATCGTGCGCGCCTTCTTGGTCACGGTCGCGATCGCGTGGCTCGGTTCGAGCGCGGGGATGATGCCCTCGGTCCGGCAGAGCAGCTGGAACGCGTCGAGCGCCTCCTGGTCGGTCGCGCTGTCATAGTCGACGCGGCCGACGTCGCGCAGCCAGGCATGCTCGGGGCCGATGCCGGGATAGTCGAGCCCCGCCGAGATCGAATGCGCCTCGGTGATCTGGCCGTCCTCGTCCTGCAGCAGATAGGTCTTGTTGCCGTGGAGCACGCCGGGGAAGCCGCCCGCGAGGCTCGCCGCATGCTGCTTGTCGAGCCCGTGGCCCGCCGCCTCGACGCCGAGCATCGCGACATCGGCATCGTCGAGGAACGGGTGGAACAGCCCGATCGCGTTCGATCCGCCACCGATCGCGGCGACGAGCAGGTCGGGCAGGCGGCCGACGCGGTCGAGCATCTGCGCGCGCGCCTCGGTGCCGATCACGCTCTGAAAATCGCGGACCATCTCGGGATAGGGGTGCGGGCCGGCCGCGGTGCCGATGATGTAGAAGGTGTCGTGGACGTTGGCGACCCAGTCGCGCATCCCCTCGTTCATCGCGTCCTTCAGCGTGTGTGCGCCGCTGGTCACGGGGCGGACCTCGGCGCCGAGCAGCTTCATGCGGAACACGTTGGGCGCCTGACGCTCGACGTCCTTGGCGCCCATGTAGATCACGCAAGGGAGGCCGAAGCGCGCGCAGACGGTCGCGGTCGCGACGCCGTGCTGGCCCGCGCCCGTCTCGGCGATGATCCGCGTCTTGCCCATCCGGATCGCAAGCAGGATCTGGCCGATGCAGTTGTTGATCTTGTGCGCGCCGGTGTGGTTGAGCTCGTCGCGCTTGAACCAGATCTGCGCACCCATCTTTTCGCCGTTGGGGCCAGGCTCGGCGGATTCACGCAGCGCCTCGGTCAGGCGTTCGGCGTAGTAGAGCGGGCTCGGGCGGCCAACATAATGTTCGAGCAGGTCGTCGAACTGCGCCTTGAACGCAGGGTCGGCCTTGGCGGCGCGATACGCCTCGTCGAGTTCGAGGACGAGCGGCATCAGCGTCTCGGCGACGTAACGGCCGCCGAAATCGCCGAAATGGCCGCGTTCGTCGGGCTGGGCGCGGTAGGAATTGGGAGCAGGGGTAGCGTTCATGCGGAGCGCTTTAGCACCTCGGTACAATGCGCCAAGCCCCTGTATCCCCGCGAAGGCGGGGACCCAGTCTGGCACCCGCCTTCGCGGGTGAACAGTTCAGGTTGCGACCGCCTTCAGGAAAGCCGCGATCCTCGCTTCGTCCTTCGTGCCGGGTTCGCTCTCCACCCCTGACGACACGTCGACCAGCTCGGCGCCGGTCCGCCGGATCGCCTCGGCGACATTCGCCGGGTCGAGCCCGCCCGACAGCGCCCAGCGCAGCGGATGCCGGAACCCGTCGAGCAGGTCCCAGTCGAAGCGCAACCCCATCCCGCCCGGCAGCGCGGCCGAATCGGGCGTCTTGGCGTCGTAGAGGATGCGATCCGCGACACCGACGAACGCGTGCGCGCCGTCGAGATCGCCGCGCGTGCGCACTGCGACGGCGACCCATAGCTCGATCCCGAACCGCGCGCGGATCGCGGCGGCGCGTGCGGGCGTGACCTTGTGGAGCTGCAGCACGTCGAGCGCCGCGGATGCGATCGCCTGTTCGAGCATCTCGTCCTCGGGATCGACGAACACGCCGACCTTGGCGACATGGCCGGGCACGCGCGCGGCGAGTTCAGCGGCCCTGTCGAAGGTCACGTGGCGCGGCGAGGCGGGGAAGAAGACGAAGCCGACATGGCTCGCCCCGTGCCGAATCGCGGCGTCGAGCGTCGCGGGGGTCGAGAGGCCGCAGATCTTGGCGGTAGTCATGGTGTTCCTTAGATCCCGGCGGCCTGTGAATTCCCACATTCTCTGTCAGGATGACGGGGGTAGATCGTCGGGATGACGGTGGACGGTGAGGGTCAGAGCGTCGCGGCGATCGCGCGGGCGGCGGTGTCGGGGTCTTCTGCCTGGGTGATCGGGCGACCGACCACGAGGATCGAGGCGCCGGCGTCGAGTGCCGCGCGCGGGGTGACGACGCGCTTCTGGTCGCCGACATGGCCGTCGGGCAGGCGGACACCGGGCACGACGAAGAACCCCTTGGGCCAGATCGCCTTGGCCGCGGCGACTTCGGCGCCCGAGCAGACGATGCCGTCGACCCCGGAGTCGCGCGCCAGTTCGGTCAGCCGTGCGACATGGTCGTGCGCGCTGCCGGTGATCCCGGTGGCGGTGAGATCGGACGCATCGAGGCTGGTGAGCATCGTCACCGCGATGACCTTGGTTCCTACCGGCGCGGCGGCCTTCGCATCCTCGAGCATCGCGCGGCCGCCGCTGGCATGAACGGTCAGGATCGCCGGGGCGAGCCCGCCGAGCGCCTGCACCGCCTTGGCGACGGTATTGGGAATGTCGTGCAGCTTGAGATCGAGGAAGATCGGCAGCTCGAACTCGGCCATCGCATGCACGCCGGGCTGGCCGTGCGCGCAGAAGAATTCGAGGCCGAGCTTGATCCCGCCGACATGGTGGCGGACGCGACCGGCGATCGCCTTGGCGCGGGCCAGATCGGGGGTGTCGATCGCGACATAGATCGGGCTGCTCATCATGCGACTCCCGGCGGGACCGCGGTCGGCGCGGCGGCGGGCGGGATGGTCGGCGCGATGGCCGGTTCCTCGGAATAGGACGGGGTCGGGTAGGACGGTGTCGGATAGGCCACCGGCGGCACGGCCTGCGCGGCGCGCAGATCGAGGATCGTCCGCTCCGCGGTCGCGAGCCGCTGACGCAGGCGCCAGCGCATCGCGAGATTGTAGAGCAAGGTCGGCAGGAACCCGATCAGGAACGTGACCAGCAACAGCATCGGCAGATTCACGTCGGCGATCAGGCCGCCCCAGAGCCGGATCGGCACGGTCGCCCAGTTGGCGATGGTGAAGACTGCGGCGATGAACGCCAGCAGGCACCAGAATAGGATCTTCAGGAACTGCATGACTTATCCCCTTGCATCCGCCCGGGGGTAAAGCCGCCGTCCGCTTTTGGCCAGCCTTGCGCCAACTTAACCCCGTTCCGGACCGGGCCGGCGGTCACGGACGGTGCGTTTCAGCCGATCTCGCGGCGCAGATCCGCGAACAGGCCGGGCACCGCGGTCAGCCGTTCCTCCTCCTCGTCGAGGATGGCGAGGAACGCGGCGCGCTTGATCGCGGCGACGCGCCCCGGCTTCATCCGCACCGACGGGGGCAACGTCGAGACGGTGATGTCGATCATCCGTTCGGCACCGTGCAGCCGGCCCCAGAGATAGTCGTTCTCCCGGTAGGCGCGGCTGAAGAACGCACCGAAGCTGTTGAACTGGATCCCCTTCAGCGTCGCCTCCGCCCCGCCCGAGCGAATCGCGACCGCGTCGTCGGGGGCGATCCGGTCGACCTTGATGGGATCGAATTCGTCGAGCCCCTCGCCCTGCAACAGCGGCAGCGTCGCGGTGTCGAAATAGGGGAAGCCGAGATAGGCGAGCAGCATCGAGCGGCGCACCGGCCGGTCGAGCGCGACGAACGCCTCCGCGAGCCGCACATCGGTCTCGGCGTCGCGGCGGTTGAGGTCGAGCGAGGCGGCCAGAGCGTCGAGCAGCGGCATCGCGTCGTCGCGCAGCGTGCGGACCGCGCGGCGCAGCGCGGCATGCGCATCGGTCCGCTGGCATTCGAGATAGTCCGACAGCGACGCATAGATCGCGTCGCGGATCGGCGCGAGCGCGACCTCCTCGACCTCGGCCTCGAGCACCGTCAGGCGGCGTGCCATCAGGCGCAATCGGCGGATCCGGAAGCCGAGATCGAAGCGTCGCAGGAACGCGATCGTCGCAGGGCTCGCGCCGCCGCCATGCGCCGCGCCGATCTCCTCGGCGCCGCTCGCCGTCACTGCGGTCGCGATCGCCGCGCGGATCCGGTCCCAGCGCTGCGGCCCGGGTTCGCCGCCGGCATGGAACAGCAGCGAGGTCAGCGTCTCGACCACGCCTGCGACCTTCAGATGGCCATAGGCGGCATAGCCATAGCCTGCGCTGGCCGCCGCGGCCTTCTGCGCACGCGCGCGCCAGTTGGCGAGCCGCGCCGCGGTCGGGCTGTTGAGGAACAGCGTGTGCCCGAATAGCTGTTCGACCTCCCCCTCGACATCGGGGCGGATCGCATCGATGATCGCGCGCATTCGGTCGATCTGCGCCGAGCGCGCGGCGATCGCGTCGAGATTGTCGCGGATCGGCTGCTGGCGGGGCAATTCGCTGATCGCGCCGATGATCGTCTGGAAGAAGCCGGGCGTGCCATTCTGTGGCGGGAGGCGGAACTTCATCCCCGGCGACGGATCGATATAGACGAAGCGGCGGTCGATCTGGCGACGCGCGGGGCGTTCCTTCAGCGCGTCGATCGCGGGGCGGAACGGTGCGTTGGCGAGCACCGACCCGTCGATCAGCACGACCTGATCCGCGCCATTGGTCGCCGACTGGCGGGGCAGGATACGCCTGAGGAAGGCATCGCGCGACGCCCAGGACGTCTTGCGATCGGCGAGCACGCCATCGAGCTCGGCGACCATGAACGGCGGGAACGCACCCGGAAAGCTCGACGTCGCGCGTGCGGCAAAGGCGAGTTCGGGGATGCCCGCCAGGCTGTCGGTCGGCGTGCCGTGATCGGAAAAGTCGACGACGACGCGGTGCTCGGTCTCGACCACCTCGGGCGGCGAATTGAGTTTGAGACGTTCGGGATGGCCGGTGAAATCGGTCACCGTCACGAACAGGTCGAGCGGCTGGCCCGGCGGCAACAGCCGCGGCCCGCGCTCGCTGGCGGCCATCGCGTCGAACGCGTCGAGCAGCAGCCCGGTAAAGGTCGCACCGCCGAACGGGGGCTCGAACCAGCGCGAGCGGACGAAATGCGACAGCTTGGCCTTCACCTCCTCGCGCGTCGTGTCGTCGAGCGTCTGGACCTTGTCCGCGCTGCGCCCCGCCGCCATCCAGGCGAGCGGCAGCGCCCAGGCCTTCGAGAAGCGCGAATGCGGCGCGGCATGGGGATCGATCAGCGCCTCGACATCGGCCGAGCTCAGCCAGAGATCGGTGAGCGGATCGAGGCTCTGCCCGGTCGCGATCGCCTGGGCGAGGAAGATGCCGTTGATCCCGCCCGCGCTGGCGCCGGCGATGATGTCGGCGAGCACGCGGACCTTGAGCGCCCCCTGCGCCTCGATCTCGTCGAGCAGGTCGCGGTAGACCGCCTGGCTGCCGGTCCCGCGGTCACCACCGGCATGATGGCCGTGGCTGGCGCGGACGAGATGCCAGATCTCCTTGGTGATGCCGTGCATGTAGACGGCCAGGCTGATCCCGCCATAGCAGACCAGGGCGAGGCGCAGTTCCTTCTCGCGCACCTGCTCAGCCCCCGACCGGGCAGCGATAAGAGCTGACGGGAACGGTCCGCGTCATGCGGGTTCCAGCGTCGCCCAGATCGGCAGATGATCCGACGCCTTGCGCGCGGCGGCGCTGCTGTGCACGCCGCAGCTAGCGATGCGCAGGTCGCGCGACGCCATGATCCGGTCGAGCCGGGCGATCGCGCGGCGCGAATGGAAGCTCGCGCCGGTATCGGCGAACGCGAAGTCGCGGCCGAAGTCGCGCAGGCAGCCCGAGCCCGCGCTCCATTCGTTGAGGTCGCCCATCAGCACGGTGGGGTGGCGGGTCGCGCAGGCGTCGACATGCGCGAGCACGGCTGCGGCCTGACGCCGTCGCCACAGCCCCGACAGGTCGAGATGCATGCCGACGACGCGGATCATCCCGCCCGTGGTCCGCACGTCGGCCATCACTGCGCCGCGCGGCTCGAGCGAGGGGAGGTGGATCGCCTCGCTGTCGACGATCACCGCGGACTTGCGCACCAGCACGACATTGCCGTGCCACCCCATGCTGAGCGCGCTGAGGCTGACGGGGATCGGCTTCCAGTCGCTATGCTCCTCGAGCAGGTGATAGGGCAGCACGCAGGCGCGCGTGCCGAACCGGCGATCCGCCTCCTGCAGCGCGATGACGTCGGCGTCGATCTCGCGCAGCACCTCGACCACGCGTTCGGGGTTCCGGCGGCGGTCGAGACCGATGCCCTTGTGGATATTATAGCTGGCGACCTTGATCATGTGCGCGGGCTTAACGCGGGATGGCGGGTGCGGGTTGCCGCGGGCTCGGCCGATCGCCCCGGCCTGCGCCGTGCATGATGGATTAACCGGCACCGCACGGCGGCGGAGCGATGGATTGGAATACCGCAATCTCCTTGCGCGTAACAATAGCACTGGGACGCGCGCGAAACAGGACAAAAAACTGCTTGCGCGATCGATTCAATTGGAGTGTCATGGGGTCATAACAAAACGCAGGGACGAACGATAACGAGCTGGTGCGGGCAACGCGCCGGTCGCCGGGGGAGTGTGCCGCGGATCCGAGCCAACAGGACGGACGACGCGAAGGTGAGCGACTTTCCAGGGGACGCGCGGTCGAGGCCGCGCAAACGGGGCGGACTCACAGATGATCACGCGGCGATCGATCCTACAGCATATCGGCATGGCGGGCGGCGCGGCCGCGACCTTCGGGGCGATGGAGGCGCTGGGGATCGCGGGTAATGTCGCGGCGGCGGCGCCGATGCCCGATCTGCCCGCGGGCTTTGGCAAGGGGCGGTCGGTGATCGTGCTGGGGGCTGGCATCGCCGGGCTGGTCGCCGCCTATGAACTGCAGCAGGCGGGGTTCGACGTCACCGTGCTCGAGGCGCGCGACCGGGTCGGCGGGCGCAACTGGACGGTGCGCGACGGCGACCGGATCGTGATGGACGGCGAGGCGGACCAGGTCGCGCGCTTTTCCGACGGCGCCTATTTCAATGCCGGGCCGGCGCGGCTGCCGAGCTTCCACCACCGCATCCTCGGCTATTGCGGCAAGCTCGGCGTCCCGCTCGAGGTCGAGATCAATTCGAGCCGCAGCGCGTTCCTGATGGGGCAGAAGGGCGACAAGGTGCGGATGCGCACCGCGATCAACGACACGCGCGGGCATGTCGCCGAACTGCTGATGAAGGCGGTCAATCAGGGCGCGCTCGACCAGAGCCTGAGCGCGGCGGACAAGCAGGCGTTGCTGCCGTTTCTCAAGACCTATGGCGATCTCGACGCGACGGGGCATTTCGCAGGGACGTTGCGATCGGGGTTCCAGGCGTTTCCCGATGCAGGCGTCGGCGTCTTCGCGCGACCGCCCGCGCCGATGCCGCTCGACCGGCTGCTCGCCAACGAACAGCTGCCGGCGATGCTGTTCGAGGACAATGTCTATATGCAGGCGACGATGTTCCAGCCGGTCGGCGGGATGGACCGGATCCCGGCGGGGTTCGAGCGCGCGCTGAGGCGCAAGGTGGTGCGCGGCGCGGACGTGACGCGGATCCGCAACCGCCCCGATGGCGTCGAGATCGCCTGGCGCGATACCAAGACGGGCGCGGGCCGGATCGCGCGCGCCGATTTCTCGGTCTGCACGATTCCCTTTCCGGTGCTCGCCAAGGTCGACTGCGACTTCGCCAAGCCCGTCGCGCAGGCGATTGCGGGCGTGGTGTACGACCATTCGAACAAGGTCGCGTTCGATTCGCCGCGCTTCTGGGAACAGGACCAGATCTATGGCGGCATCTCGTTCGTCGGCGGCGAGACGTCGCTGATCTGGTATCCGAGTGCCGGGCTGTTCAGTCCGCGCGGGATGCTGCTGGCCTGCTATACCTCGGGGGAGCGGGCGGAAGGCTTTGCGAAGCTGCCGATCGCCGACCAGGTCGAGCGTGCGCGCGCGGCGGTCGAGCGGCTGCACCCGGGGCATGGCAAAGATCTGGTCAACGGCGTCGCGGTCAACTGGAACAAGGTCCCGTACAGCCTGGGGCCATGGCCGAACTGGTTCGTCGGGATGGCGGGACATCAGGAGGGTGATATCGATACCGAAGGCTATCGTCTGTTGTGCCAGCCCGCGGGCCGCACCGTCTTTGCCAGCGCCGCGCTGAGCCAGACGCCGGGATGGCAGGAGGGCGCGGTCCAGTCCGCGCATCACGCGATCGCCGCGATCGCGGGGCTTCAGCGTGCCGATCTGGGTGCGCGGCCGGACCGGGTGGCGGCGTGATCGGCATGATAATGAGCGGCACGACGACGGGCGGGGTGACGATCCGGGCGGCACGGCGGGAGGATGTCCCCGCGCTGGAGCAGCTGATCGCGACGTCGGCGGCAACTTTGGGGCAGGGCTTCTACGCGCCCGACGCGCTGGCGAGTGCGATCCGGACGATCTTCGGGGTCGATACCGATCTGGTCGACGACGGCAGCTATCTGGTCGCGGAGATCGACGGCGCGCTGGCGGGGTGCGGGGGGTGGAGCCGCTTCGCCACGCTGTTCGGCGGCGACCGCTATGCCGACCGGTCCGCCGCGCTGCTGGTACCGGGGCAGGATGCGGCGCGGATCCGCGCGATGTTCACCGCCCCCGGCTTTGCGCGGCGCGGGGTGGGATCGGCGATCATGGCGGCGAGCGAGGCGGCCGCGCGGAAGGCGGGGTTCGACAAGCTTGCGCTGATGGCGACGCTGTCGGGGGTCCCCTTCTACGAAAGCCACGGCTTCGTCGCGGAGCCCGGGATCACCGTCGACGCGGACGGGATCGCGGTTCCGTTCGTGCCGATGACCAAGGCGCTTCACACGCCCGACGCGTTCTGACGCGCGGGACCACCGAATTTTTGGGAGAGACGACCATGCCAGTGCGACCGATCGTGAACCGCGTCTCGCGCAGACTGACCCTTGCGGGTCTGGGGGCGAGCATCGCCTTGGCGGCGATGTTTGCGACGCCGGCAACCGGGCAGATCGTCCGCCACGCCAATCCGGGGCCGGGGCCGTCGCTGATCCTGCAGAGCGTGACGATCCCCGCCGGTGCGGAAACGCTGGTGCTGTCGGGACAGCTCGCCGCGCCGATCGATCCGACGAAACCGGTCACCGGCGTCGAGTCGTTCGGCGACACCAGGACGCAGACGGTCAGCATCTTCACGAAGATCAAGGCGATCCTGGCCGAGCATGGCTATACGATGGCCGATGTCTACAAGCTGACGGTGTTCGTCACCGCCGACCCGAAGCGCGGCGACGGCAAGATGGACTTTGCCGGCATGAACGACGGCTTCAAGCAGTTCTTCGGGAGCGCGGACAACCCTAATACGGTCGCGCGGTCGACGGTGCAGGTCGCAGCGCTCGCAGGCCCCAATTACCTCGTCGAGATCGAGGCAACCGCGGCACGGATGCCGCGTCGCTGAGGCGGCGGGGCGGTGGTCAGGCGTCGCCCCGCGCGCCCGACGGCAGCATCCGGTTGCCGATACGGTCGACGAACTGATGCTTCAGCGCGGCGCCGACATGCAGGACGAGCAGCGCGCAGGTCAGCCAGACGAGCAGGCCGTGCGCCTCCTCGAAACCCTCATGCGCGCCGCGCGGCAGGCCGGGGATGAACGGCCAGCTCAAGCCGCCGATGAGCGAGGTGGTGCTGCTGGTCAGCGCGGGCTTGCCCGTCGACAGATACATCCACCCGGTCGCGGGCAGGCCGATCAGGATGATGTAGAACAGCGCGTGGTTGGCGCGGGCGAGCACGCGTTCCCACGTCTGCAGTGCAGCAGGGAAGGGCGGCGGCGGATTGGCGATCCGCCAGATCAGCCGGGCGATGCTGAGCAGCAGGACCGTGAAGCCGAGCGTCTTGTGCCAGTCGAACCAGCCGGCGCGCAGGTCGCCACGCGGCATGTCGGCAAAGGTCCAGCCGACATAGAGCTGGATGAAGACCAGCGCAGCGATGATCCAGTGGAACGCGATCGCGCCCAAATTGTAGCGCCGTGCGCCATCGCGTCGTGCCGTCATCTGCTGTCTCCCCGGTCGCCCGGTTCTACGCCGCGCGGCCATCGGCGTACAGTGGTCATCCCGCCTGCACCGGGGCTGGTCTAGGTAGATACCCGCATGGGAAACCGCAGGCGGCCGCCCTAGGCTCGGCCGATGAACCTCTTCGTCCAGCTCGCGGTGGCGACGGGCATGGTGCTGGCCACCATCCTGGTCCATCTTGCCGGGCTGGCCGGGCTGTTGCTGGTGATCCGGCGGCAGGGGCGCAGGACCGGGGTGCGGCGGCGCTGGCATGACGTGATCGGGATCATCGGCGCCGCGACCGCGCTGTTCGTGGTCCACGGGATCGAGATCTGGGCCTATGCGCTGCTGTACAGCGGGACGGGCGCACTCGCCGATTTCGGCACCGCGCTGTATTTCTCGACCGCGACCTATACGACGATCGGGTATGGCGACGTGCTGCTCGGGGAATCGTGGCGGATCGTCGGCGCGATCGAGGGCGCCAATGGCGTGATCCTGCTCGGCTGGTCGACCGCCTTCTTCGTCGCGATGGTCGCGCGCATCACGATCGTCGAGCGCGAATTCACCGAGCGGCCAGCGACCCCGCGCCCCGCGGCGGATCCGTATAAACCGCAATAACGCGTGCGCGCCGGGCAGCCTAGCAATAGCGCTGTATCCAACCCGAAAGGCGTCCGATGAAAAACATATTGGTGCTGGCGCATGACGACGAGGGCCAGGAGGCCCGGCTCCAGGCCGCGCTCGATCTCGGGCGTGCGCTGACGGGGCATATCACCTGTCTCGACGTGACCTATATCCCGCCGATCCTGGGCAACGACTATAGCGAGGCGGGCTATGCGATGGCGGCGGTGCTGGCGGACGAAACGACGCGCGAGCGTGCCAACAAGGTGACGCTAGAGGCTCGGTTCGCGCGCGAGGATGTCGCGTGGGACTGGGTCGATGCGACCGGGGAGGCGGCGGCGTGCATCGTCCGTGCCGCGGCGCTCGCCGACGTCATCGTCCTCAACCGCCGGCTCGACAACCCGTCGGTGATCGACATGCGCCGCACCGCGAGCGAGCTGATCGTCAAGTCGGGCAAGCCGGTGCTTGCGGTGCCGGGCGAGTCCCGGGGGATCGATCTGGCGACCGCACTGGTCGCATGGGACGGGTCGCCCTGCGCCGCGGCGGCGCTGCGCGCGGCGGTGCCGATGCTCAGGCTCGCCGACCAGGTCACGCTGTTCTCGGTCGACGACGGGGCGATGGCGTCGCCGATCGAGGACGCCGCCACCTATCTGTCGCGCTACGACATCCACCCCGTCATCCGCCGGATCGAGGTCCAGCCCGGCGGCGCGCCCAAACAGCTGCTCGCCGCCGCCGCGAGCGGGCAATATGGCTATGTCGTGATGGGCGGGTTCGGGCATCTGCGCTTTACCGAGGCGCTGTTCGGCGGGGTGACGCGGACCATGCTGACCAGCAGCCTGATCCCCGTCTTCCTCGCGCACTGACGCCCAATCGTCGGGGGCCGGCGGTCAGAGCGCCCCGGTCAGCAGCAGCTTGCGGACGTCGTCCTGCACCTGGTTGGCGGCGCCCAGCCGCTCGATCAGCTGCGCAGGGCGGCTGCCGCGCAGGCCTGCGACGGTCAGTTCGCCGTCGCGGACATAGGTATAGACCCCGCTGACCGCGAACGCCGCGACATGGCCGATATGCGCCTTCTGCCCGTCGATCGTGGCCGTGAAGCGGTCCGAGACGAAGAAGCAGCGGCGGGTCATCGGCGTCTCGAAGGCGAATTCGAGGATCGCGACCTGTTCACGCTCGGGCGGCACGGTGTGCGCGACGTCGGGCGCGGGCGGCGCCGGGTCCGCATTATCGTAGCGCTCGGGCAGATGCAGCCGCAGCTTCAGCACCGCCGGGTCGGCGGCGAGCGTCTCGGCGAACTGCGTCATGAAGTCCGCAAACCCGGCGGCATCGGTGTCGCCGATCCCGAAATGAACGTGAAGCCGATCAATGCTCTCCCCGCCATTGGGCACCGGGTTGGCGATCCGGTCGACCAGCGTCCGTGACCCCTGCGGCAGTGCATAGGCGACGGTCGCGGCGAACATGTTCTGTTCGTCGGCGAACAGGATCGGGCAGGCGGCGTTGAAAATCTCCTGCTCCGCGGCGCTGGCAAAGCCGATCTCGACCCCGCCATCGAGCACATAGTCGTCGAACGACGCGATCCCGTCGATCGCCGGCCAGAGATGCGCATCCTGCGCGCGATCGAGATGCATCTGGACGTACCAGCCGAGCCCGGGAATGCGCGAGCAGAGCGGTCCGTGCACGTCGCGCCAATAGGTCGCGAAGACCTCGTGCGGGACCTGCGGTCGGCGCAGCACCGTCGTGAAGGTGTTGATCGCGATCCGCGAATCGCGCGCGGAATAGTCGGTCGTGACGCTGGGGTCTGACATGGAAGAATCTTTGTTCTGGAGAAATCGGGGGAGCAGCGTCAGCGCTCGCGGAGATCGGGGACGCTGTAGACAGAGGGTTCGTCGTCGGCGGTGCCGCGCGCGAAGACGGCGATGTCGCCCGGCATCACCTCCTGCCGGGCCCACCGGTCCCATCCGATATGGATGAAATCCGGCGGGCCGAAGATGCGCAGCGCGGCGCTGTATTCGTCGCCGCGAAACCCGACAAAGTGCAGCGCGGGGCGGGCGCTCACAGCATCGGCATGCCGCCCGTCACCGGCAGCAGCGCGCCCGACATGTAGCTGCCCTCGTCGGAGGCGAGCAGGACATAGGCCGGGGCGAGCTCGCCCGGCTGACCCGCGCGGCCAAGCGGCGTGTTCTGGCCGAGCGTCTCGAGCTCGTCGCCGCCCTTGGCGATCGGCTGGATCGGCGTCCAGACGGGGCCGGGCGCGACGCAGTTCACGCGGATGCCCTTGGGCGCGAGCAGGTTGGACAGTCCGATCGTCAGGCTCGCGATCGCGCCCTTGGTGGTCGAATAGACGATCATGTTCTCGGTCGCGATCTTCGCCTGCACGCTGGTCGAATTCACGATCGCGGCGCCCGGCTTCATGTGCGGCACCGCGGCCTTGGCGAGGCGGATCATCGCGAAGACATTGGCGGAGAAGGCATCCTGCATCTCGTCGTCGTCGATATCGTCGAGCGTTTCGTTCATCGTCTGCGCGGCGGCGTTGTTGACGAGGATGTCGAGCTTGCCGAGATCCGCGACGGTGCGCTCGACCAAAGCCGCGCAGTGATCGCGGTCGCGAATGTCGCCGGGCAGCAGGATGCAGCGGCGTCCGGCCTTCTCGACCCAGGCCTTGGTCTCGTCGGCATCGGCCTGTTCCTCGGCGAGATAGGAGATCGCGACGTCGGCGCCTTCGCGCGCATAGGCGATCGCGACCGCGCGACCGATCCCCGAATCGCCGCCGGTGATCAGCGCGACGCGGTCTTTCAGCAGCCCCTTGCCGACATAGCTGTCCTCGCCGTGATCGGGCTTGTTGCGCATCGCGGTCTCGAGACCGGGGCTCGTCTGCTGCGGTTCGTTCGGAAAGGACGTGGGGGCGCTGCTGCGGGGATCGCTCATAATCTCGTGTCCTGGGTGTAGTTTAGGGGGGATATGCGGGTCGAACGAACCAGCACGCGCATCGCTCCGCCGCGCAGGGCCGATCGCGCAGTTGCTGGGCAATGCGGGCAGGCGTAGGTGTCGCGCATGGCCTTTGTCAGCATCACCCGGCTTCGGTTGCGCGCGCTGCGGTTCGTGCCGCTGTTCGCGCTCGATGCGCTCAGGACCACTGCGCAGGTGCGGCGTGCCGACGGGTATCTCACCGGGGCCATCCTGCGCGACCGTGCGCTGACCTTCTGGACGATGACGGTCTGGCGCGATGCCGCGGACATGAAGCGCTATATCGTCGATGGGTCGCATCTGAAGGCGATGCCGAAGTTGATGCACTGGTGTGACGAGGCCAGCATCGCCCACTGGACGAGCGAGACCGCCGATCTGCCCGGCTGGGCCGAGGCGGATCGGCGGATGCGCGGGGAGGGGCGGCCGTCCAAGGTCCGGTATCCGAGCGCAGGTCATGCCGCGCTCGACTACCGTCCGCCGCGGCTGACCGGCGCGGCAGCGATCCCGCCGCGCCGGGGGTAATTACCCAATCTTTGCGCTTACCATTCGATGCCGATCTTGCCGAAATGCGCGCCGCTCTGCTGGAGGGCGAACGCCTCGGCGAGCTGGTTGAGCGGGAAGCGGCGGTCGACCACCGGCTTGATCCCGGTCGCGTCGATCGCGCGGACGAAGTCCTGCTGTTCCTGACGGCTGCCGACGATCAGGCCCTGGAGCCGTGCCTGCTTGCCCATCAGAGCGGCGGTCGGAACCTCGCCGCTGTTGCCCGTCAGCACGCCGATCAGCGAGATGTGCCCGCCGACACGGACCGCGGTGATCGACTGCGCCAGTGTGCCCGGGCCGCCAACCTCGACGACATGATCGACGCCGCGCCCGCCGGTCCAGTCGACGACGTTGCGTCCCCAATCGGCCTCGTCGCGATAGTTGAGCGTGAAGTCGGCCCCGAGCGCGCGCGCACGGTCGAGCTTCTCATCCGATGACGAGGTGATCGCGACCCGCGCACCCATCGCCTTGGCGATCTGCAATGCCCAGATCGAGACACCGCCGGTGCCGAGGAGCAGCACGGTGTCGCCCGCCTTCAGCTTGCCGTCGACGACGAGCGCACGCCACGCGGTCAGCCCGGCGGTGGTGATCGTCGCCGCCTCGACCGCGTCATAGCCCTTGGGCGTGTGCGTGAACGCGGTCGCAGGGAGGACGACATACGCCTGGGCGAAGCCGTCGATGCCGTCGCCGGGCGTCCGCGAGAAATCGCCGATCGTCGGCGTGCCGGTCTGCCAGTCAGGGAAGAAGCACGACACGACCTGATCGCCGACCGCGAATTCGGTCACGCCGTCGCCGATGCTCTCGACCACGCCGGCGCCGTCGGACAGCGGGATGCGGCCATCCTCGGTCGGCATCCGGCCGGTGACGACGCCCAGATCATGGTAGTTGAGCGAACTGCCGTGCAGCGCGACACGGATCATTCCCGCGCCCGGCACGCCCGGATCCGCACGGTCTTCGCTCTGTAGCGTGTCGAGCCCCGCGGGCGATCGCAGCGTCATGGCCTTCATCGTCAAACTCCTGATGTTCGCGCCCCCAACGGCCGAGCCGGGCAAACAGCCGCATGCGATGTCCGAAGCTTTACCCGATCCCCGGCACGTCCCGACGTCAGACCCGGTGGAGCAGCGCGTCCAGATCGGCTTCGCCCAGGATGCGGATCGCGCCACCGTCGCGGCGATAGGCCTCCGCCTTCAGCCGGGCGGGATGCGTGCGCAGCGCGCGCGCCTGTAGGTCGGGGCCGGCGACGAGCAGGATCGTCGTGGTCGCGCGACGGAGGTCATCACCCGCGCGCCGAGCGCGGCGA
>NZ_JRVI01000038.1:0-7762 GCF_000783375.1 Sphingomonas sp. Ant20 | reverse complement strand
GTCGGCGGCAGCGGTGGCGGCGCGCGCGGCGGCAGCTTTGGCCAGACCGGCGGGTTCTCGGACGATCTCGACGACGACGTGCCGTTCTAAGCATCGTGACGCCGCCCGTTTCGACTCCAGTAGCGCCGAGCGTGTACGACGAGGCGGCGCGATCACGCGTCATCTCGTCCTACGATGTCGCGGGCGCGCGCATGCAGGGTGAGCTGGACGACATCGTGTCGTTCGCAGCCCGGTTGTGCGATGCGCCGATCGCACTGCTGAGCCTGGTCGAGGAGGAATATCAGCGGTTCCTTTCACGCAGCGGCACCGATCTCGACCAGACGCCGCGGAGCCAGTCCTTCTGTGCGCATGCGATGCACCATCACGACGTGATGGAAGTGCCCGACGCGCAGGCCGATCCGCGGTTCGTGGACAACGCGCTCGTCACCGGTGCTCCGCATGTCCGCTTCTACGCGGGGGCGCCTCTGGTCTCGAGCGAAGGCGTGCCGCTCGGCGCGCTGTGCGTGCTGGCGACGACCTCGCGGGCGGGGCTTACGCCGTTCCAGCGTGACGGGCTGACACTGCTGGCCAAGGCGGCGATGGGGCGGCTCGACGATCGCCGGACCGCGCGCGAACAGGCCTTTGCCGAGGCGCGGGCGCGGCGCACGCTCGAGGCGAGCGATCTGCGGTTCCGGACGCTGGCCGATACGATGCCGCAGATGGTCTGGTCGACGCTGCCCGACGGCTTCCATGATTATTACAATGCGCGCTGGTACGAGTTTACCGGCACGACGCCCGGCACGACCGATGGCGAGGGCTGGAACGACGTGTTCCATCCCGAGGACCAGGACCGCGCCTGGACGATCTGGCGCCATTCGCTCGCGAGCGGCGAGCCCTATACGATCGAATATCGGTTGCGGCACCGGGACGGCACCTATCGCTGGGTGCTCGGCCGCGCTTTGCCGGTACGCGACGACCAGGGCGCGATCACGCGCTGGTTCGGGACCTGCACCGACATCCACGAGCAGAAGCTCGCCTATGAAGAGCGCGAGGTGATCAGCCAGGAGCTGAGCCACCGGATCAAGAACATCTTCGCCGTCATCGCCGGACTCATCGCCTTTTCCGCGCGCGGCAAACCCGAATTCGCCGGGATCGCGACCGACCTGCGCCACCGCATCACCGCGCTGGGCCGTGCACACGACTTCGTCCGCCCGCACAGCACCCAGTCGCGTCCGGAAGCCCCGCAGGACAGTCTGAAGGGCCTGCTGGGCGATTTGTTCGAACCCTATCGGCAAGACGGGACGGATCGTCTGGTCGTGATCGGCGACGATGTGCGGATCGACGATCGTTCCGCGACCCCGCTCGCCCTGCTGTTTCACGAGCTCGCGACGAACGCGACGAAATACGGCGCGCTGTCGACCGTCGATGGGCATGTCGCGCTGACGATCGGGCATGACGGGGACGGCGCCACGGGCACGGTGCGTCTGACCTGGCGCGAGCAGGGTGGCCCGCCGATCGCGCACCCGACGAGCCATAAGGGTTTTGGCAGTCAGCTGATCGAAATGAGTGCGGTTCGCCAGTTGGGCGGGACGGTGCGGCGCGATTGGCGTCCCGAGGGGCTGTGCGTCGAGATCGGGGTCCCCCTCCCCTCCTTCTGCCGCTGACCGCGCGGTCTCCCCGTCAGTTCCCGCGCCGTCGGATCTGGATCAGTTCGCTACCGCCGCGTAGCGCCTGACCCGTGGTCGCCAGTTCGGCGGCGGCGAGGATCGCGGCATCGTTGAACGGCTTGCGGATATAGCCGAGGCAATCGGCGTCGCCGATCTGGCTGGGATTGGCGGTGACGAAGACGACCTTCACGCCGTGATCGCGCGCAATCGTCTCCGCAATCGACGGACCGGTCGGACCGTCGCGCAGATTGACGTCGACAAAGGCGAAATCGCATCCGGCCGCGGCGATGAGCGCGGTTTCGCGGTCCGCCGCGATCGCCACGACGTGATATCCCGCGTCGATCAGGATCCTTTCGAGATCCAGCGCGACGAAGATTTCATCTTCAACGATCATGGCGGTCTTGGTCATTGTCGTGGCAACCGTTGGCCGGGCTATCCGTTCCTTCGGTTTATTGATTTGAATCAAGAACGTGTAGCGAATTGAAACAAATAACCTGTGTTACCGGGGGAGCGCCCGGGTCATGCCCCCGGTTCGCCCCGCAACAGGAATACGGCGTGCTCGGCGAGCAGGTTGGCAGCCGCCGACGTCGTCTGCTTGTCGCCCGACAGGAACCAGGCACCCTCGACGATCACACCGCGCTGCCGGAGGAACGCCCGGAAGTCGTCGATCGTGACGTGATGGATGTTGGGGGTGTCGTACCAGCTTTCGGGCAATTGCCGCGTGACCGGCATCCGCCCGCCCCACAGCAGCGACAGCCGCACGCGCCAATGCGCGAAGTTGGGAAAGCTGACAAAGGCGCGCCGACCGATCCGCAGCAGATGGTCGAGCACCAGGTCGGGCGCGCGCGCGGTCTGCAATGTCTGGCTGAGGATCGCATAGTCGAAGCTGGCATCGGGATAGCCCTGCAGGTCGACATCGGCGTCGCCCTGGATCACCGACAGGCCGCGGCCTACCGCGGCCGCAACGTTGCCCGGATCGATCTCCAGCCCGCGCGCATCGACCGCGCGCTCGTCCCGGAGCGCCGCCATCAGCGCGCCGTCGCCGCATCCGACGTCGAGCACGCGCGACCCACGGTCCACGTGATGCGCGATGATCCCCAGGTCGGCGCGCAGCGTCTCCTGCTGCGTCGGGGTGCTCATGCCCCTGCCCTCAGAAATCCGTCGACGACGCGGTTGAGCTCGGGCGCCTCAAGCAGAAACGCGTCATGGCCGTACGGGCTGCTGAGCTCGACGAAGCTGACCGGCGCGCCTGCGGCATTGAGCGCCTGGACGATGCTGCGCGATTCCGCGGTCGGATAGAGCCAGTCGGTGTCGAAGCTGACGAGGCAGAAGCGCGCGCTCGTCGCGCGGAAGGCGTTGGCGAGCAGCCCGCCATGCTCCTCCGCGAGATCGAAATAGTCCATCGCGCGGGTGATATAGAGATAGGAGTTCGCGTCGAACCGGTCGGTGAAGGCGAGCCCCTGATGCCGCAGATAGCTCTCGACCTGGAAATCGGCGTCGAAGCCGAACGACTTGGCGTCGCGGGCCTGCAGCCGCCGCCCGAACTTCTCGGTCAGCCCGGCTTCCGACAGATAGGTGATGTGCGCCGCCATCCGCGCGACCGCGAGCCCCGCGGTCGGCGCGGACTCGTCGTGATAATCGCCGCCGCGCCAGTTCGGATCGGCCATCACCGCCTGGCGGCCAACCTCGTGAAAGGCGATGTTCTGCGCGGTGTGGCGCGCGGTCGATGCGATCACGACACAGGCGCGGACCCGGTCGGGGAAGGTCGCGGGCCAGCTCAGCGCCTGCATCCCGCCCATCGATCCGCCGACCACCGCCTGCAGCACGTCGATGCCGAGATGGTCGAGCAGCATTGCCTGTGCGCGGACCATGTCGCGAATCGTGATGACCGGAAACCCCATCGCCCAGGCGCGCCCAGTCGCGGGGTTGATCGTCGCAGGCCCCGACGAGCCCATGCAACTGCCGAGCACATTGGCGCAGACGATGAAATGCCGCGCGGGATCGATCGGTCGCCCCTCACCGACCATCCGCGTCCACCAGCCGGGCTTGCCGGTCCGCGGATGCGTCGAGGCGACATGCTGATCACCGGTCAGCGCATGACAGATCAGGACCGCGTTCGAGGCGTCGGCATTCAGCGTGCCATAGGTTTCATAGGCAATGTCGACCGGCGACAGCAGGACGCCGCCATCGAGCCGCAACGGTCCCGGCAAGGTCACGCGACGCGCCAGGCCGAAGCGCGCGTCGGTCGTCCGGTCGGGATCAATCGTGTCGAGCATGACGCGTCCGCTACCACAACCATTTGCCACTGCGCCACACCGACCGCTATGCCCCGCGGCCATGACAAACATCATGCCCGCACCCACGCCGAAGCCCTGGATCCTGGGGATCGCGCCGTACACGCCCGGTCGCTCGACGACCGATGATGGCCGCACGGTGATCAAGCTGTCGTCGAACGAGAACCCGCTTGGGACGAGCCCAGCGGCCAAGGCCGCGTTCGACGGCGCGGATCACACGCTCGAACGCTATCCCGACGCCAGCGCGACCGCGCTGCGCGAGGCACTGGCGGCGCATTACGACCTGGATCCGGCACGCGTGATCTATGGCACCGGATCGGACGAGATCCTGCATCTGGTCGCGGGCGCTATGCGGGCCCCGGCGACGAGATCATCCATGTCCGCTACGGCTTTGCGGTCTACGAAATCGCGACGCGGCGCGTCGGTGCCGAGCCGGTCGTCGTCGACGACCGCGACTATGCGACCGATGTCGATGCGATCCTCGCCGCGGTCACCGAACGCACCCGCGTCGTGTTCGTCGCCAACCCGAACAACCCGACCGGCACGTTCACGCCGCGCGCCGAGATCGCCCGGTTGCACGCCGGCCTGCCGCGCTCGGTGCTGCTCGTCCTCGACCAGGCCTATGCCGAATATCTCAGCCCCGAGGAGGATGATGCCGGCCTCGCGCTGGCGATGACCGAGGCGAACGTGCTCGTCACGCGGACCTTCTCGAAGATCCACGGCCTTGCCGCGGAGCGGATCGGCTGGGGCTATGCCTGCGCGCCGATCATCGATGCGATGCACCGCATCCGCGCGCCCTTCAACGTCACGACGGCGGGCCAGGCGGCGGCCGTCGCGGCGCTGGCGGATACCGGCTTTGTCGATGCGACTCGCGCGCACAACGACCGCTGGCGCGGCTGGTTCGTCGAGCAGGTCGCGCAGATGGGTAATGCCGGCCTGCGCTGCGTACCCTCCAAGGCGAATTTCGTGCTCGTCCTGTTCGAAGGTCAGCTGACCGCCGACGCGGCCTATCACGGGCTGATGGAGGCGGGGTATATCGTCCGCTGGCTGCCCGGACAGGGCCTTCCCAATGCGCTGCGCATCACGATCGGCACCGAGGATGAGACGCGCGGCGTGATCGCGGCGTTGCGCGCGCTGGTCGAGCGGGGCTGATGCTGCCGTTCGCACGCGTCACGATCCTAGGACTGGGGCTGATCGGGTCGTCGATCGCGCGCGGCGTGCTGCAGGCGATGCCGACGGTGCGGCTCACCGGCTATGACGTCGATCCCGCGGTGCGTGCGACCGCGGACCGGCTGGAGTTGTGCCACGACATCGCCGACACCGCGGGCAGTGCGGTGATCGACGCCGATCTGGTGATCCTGTGCGTCCCCGTCGGCGCGATGGCGGCGGTCGCGGCGGAGTTTGCCGCGGACCTGCCCGCCGAGGCGATCGTCAGCGATGTCGGCAGCAGCAAGACCGAGGTCGCACGCGTGCTGGCGGAGGCGCTGCCGGGCGCGACCGTGATCCCCGCGCATCCGGTCGCTGGCACCGAACGCAGCGGGCCCGAGGCGGGGTTCGCGACACTGTTCAACCATCGCTGGTGCATCGTCACGCCCCCCGCGGGCGCCGATCCGGCTGCGGTCGAGCGGGTCGCCGAATTCTGGCGGCGGCTGGGCGCGCAGATCGAGTTCATGGCCCCCGATCATCACGACCGGGTGCTGGCGATCACCAGCCATCTGCCCCATCTGATCGCCTACACGATCGTCGGCACCGCGAGCGATCTGGAAGAGGTCACCCAGTCCGAGGTGATCAAATATTCGGCGGGCGGCTTTCGCGACTTCACGCGCATCGCCGCGTCGGATCCAACGATGTGGCGCGACGTGTTCCTGACCAACCGCGAGGCGGTGCTCGACATGCTGCAACGCTTTTCGGAGGATCTGAGCGCGCTGCAACGCGCGATCCGCTGGGGCAAGGGCGACGAGCTGTTCGACCTGTTCACGCGCACGCGCGCGGTGCGCCGGTCGATCGTCGAACAGGGTCAGGACGACGACGCCGCCGATTTCGGCCGCGCGCACGACTGACCCCGCTCGGAGCGCCGCCAGCGGCGTCAGCCGTCGAGCGCGTTCATCGCCGCATGGACGCGCGCCTCGGCCTCCTCGCGTTTGAGACCGGCGGGGACGACCTCGCCGAAGCGGAAGGTGATGACGCCCGCCCGCTTGGGCCCCTTGCGCGGCCAGACGGTGCCGCTGTCGCAGGCGATTGGGACCGTCGGCATGCCGAGCGCGCGGTAGAGGCCCGCAAACCCGGCTTGAGCGGCGGATGCTCGCCGGGCACGACCCGGGTGCCTTCGGGGAAGATCAGGACCGAGCGCCCGGTCGCCTTGGCCGCGATCGCCTCGCGCATCATGTTGCGCAGCGCCTTGGCGGATGCGTCGCGGTCGACGACGATCGCACCATAGCGTCGCGCCGCCCATCCCCAGGCGGGGATGTCCGCCAGTTCGCGCTTCAACACGATCGCCGGCCCGTCGAGCAGCGCCTGAAGCTCGAGCGTCTCGAACATCGCCTGGTGCTTGCACGCGTAGAAGGCCGCGACGTCGGGCCTCGTCCCCTCGATCCGGATCCGGATGCCGAGGATCCAGCGCGTCGCCCAGCGGTGGAACCGCGTCCACACCGTCGAATGGACGATCACCGCGCGCGACCCGAACAGCGCGCTGATCGGCACGGTCAGCACGATCGGCGCCGAGATACTGTAAAAGACGATCATGAAGACGATCGTTCGTAACCAGGCGATCATGCGCCAAATCCTATCCACAATGCGATCCGTCGCAGGATCAACTTGTTGTATTCGTTGACCAGCGTCCCGAGCCGCGGGGTGCCGGGGACGCCGTCGCCGAGCACCAGCACCCGCGGCCCGAGCACTGCGGCAAGCTCCATCTTGGCGCGTGGGACATGCCAGTCCGAGGTGACGAGACGCACGGTACGATAGTCGTGCGTCTTGACCCAGCGCGCGGTTTCCTCGGCATTCGACCGCGTATCCACCGCATCTGCGCCGAGATCGACGCAACAGGCGAAGACGCTGGGCGAGGTGCGATATTCGAGCGCGAGGTCGATCGGGCGGACGCCGGGCGCGACTCCAGTCACCAGCATCCGCTTCGCCTGGCGGTCGCGCAGCAGCACCAGACCGCGATCGATCCGCCCTGCCCCGCCGGTCGGCACGACGATCGCATCGGTGGTCGAGCCATTGAGCGGTGGCGGCAGGAGCAGCATGAACGCGGCGAACCCCAGCGCCCAGACGAGCACACCGACACCCAGAAGGCGGACAATCACAGGGTCGTCCTCATCGCGCGCACGATCGTCGCGCGCGCAGCGACCATCGCCAGCACGATGAACCCGATCGGCATCGCGCCCAGCGTGGCCCAGTCGGTCGAGGACAACCGCCCCCCGTCGAGCAGTTCGGAGCCCAGCCCCTGCAACCGGGTCATGATCAGCAAAATGACGGCGATCGCGACGCCGGCACCGGCCACGCCGCCGATCGCGGCGTCGATCGCCACCCGACGCTGGAAGAGACGCGCGACCTGCAGATCGGTCGACCCCAGCATGTGCATGACCTCGATCGTCGCGCGGTGCGTTTCAAGTCCCGCGCGCGCCGCCAGCACGACCACCGCTGCGGTCGCGCCGGCCATCAACAGGACGATGCCGAGCGCGAGCAGCGTCAGCGATCGCATCACACCGCTGACGGGCGACATCCAGGTTTCGTGCCGGTCGCGCGCGCGGTCGGCGCGACGCCGCGAACCGCGCGCGCGACTGAGGCGACCGCGGCATCGTCCTGGCCGCCCAGATCGAC
>NZ_JRVI01000037.1:0-14364 GCF_000783375.1 Sphingomonas sp. Ant20 | reverse complement strand
TTAGCCGGAGCTTATTCTCCCGGTACTGTCATTATCATCCCGGGTAAAAGAGCTTTACAACCCTAAGCCTTCATCACTCACGCGGCATTGCTGGATCAGGCTTTCGCCCATTGTCCAATATTCCCCACTGCTGCCTCCCGTAGGAGTCTGGGCCGTGTCTCAGTCCCAGTGTGGCTGATCATCCTCTCAGACCAGCTGAGGATCGTCGGCTTGGTGCGCCTTTACCACACCAACTACCTAATCCTACGCGGGCTCATCCCTCGGCGATAAATCTTTGGACTTACGTCATCATCCGGTATTAGCAGTCGTTTCCAACTGTTATTCCGAACCAAGGGGCAGATTCCCACGCGTTACGCACCCGTGCGCCACTAAACCCGAAGGCTTCGTTCGACTTGCATGTGTTAGGCATGCCGCCAGCGTTCATTCTGAGCCATGATCAAACTCTCAAGTTTATGTCACCATCACGTCGCAGTGGAATTCCACGACACGACAGCTCATCTCAAGGAGCCGCTCTACACAAAATTCTTCAGACGACCCGCCCAGTTCGAAAACCGCACAGACCGTCCATTACGTATGGATACGTGAAGGACATATGAGAACGACTTAGCTTTAAACGATTATCCAGAGCCTTGAGGACCCCAGAAACCGCAAGCCGCCGCCCACATGTCCCTTCATCTAAACCTACAATGTCAAATAGCCGACAAAAAATACCGACACTCGCATAACCTCCCTTGCAGGAAGCTTGGAGCATCTGGTTGTTTGCGACCGCAGCAACCAGACCGTGTGGCCGTTCGCTGCGGTGACACCCCTCTAGGCCCACTCCCCAATCCCGTCAAACGCAAATTTCACTTTTATGGCAATTTTTGCGCCCTGGCGCGTTCTGCGCCCCCGTGACGCTTATAGCCGGCTTTCCGAACGGTGGCAGACAGCACCGGAGTTCGGATGTGAGCTCGATCCTTCACTTGCTTGTAACGTAAATGATTTGCCCGACGCCCCGCTGCGGCGATAGCAGGGTGGCAATGCCCGGGGGCGTCGGCATCAGTCGGAGAGCTTCGAACCGGGATCAGGGAGATAAAGATGTCGACGGGTTTCTCATCGGTGACGATCGCACTGCTGCTACAGACCGCGGCCGCGCCGATCGCGTCGCGACCGCCGGCCTCGCCGCCCCCTGCCCCTGCCCCGACATCTGCCCCAATATCTGCCGCGCCGGGCGGGAGCCAGACATCCACGCCGCTTTCGGCGGTCGCGAATCCAGATCTCTGGCCGACCGCCAAGGCCATGCCTTTGCGCGACGCGAAGATCGAAGCGCGGCTCGACGCGATCGTCGCGCGCATGTCGATCGAGGACAAGGTCGGCCAGCTGATCCAGGTCGACATCGCCAGCATCACCCCCGCCGACCTGCGCACCTACAAGCTCGGCTCGATTCTTAACGGGGGCAATTCGGGGCCGAACGGCGACGATCTTGCGCCGCCGATCGAGTGGCTGAAGCTCGCGGATGCCTTTTACGATGCGTCGATGGCGCGAAGCGACGGTCGGCCCGCCATTCCGGTGATCTGGGGCACCGACGCGGTGCACGGCAACAACAACATCCCCGGTGCGACGCTCTTCCCGCACAATATCGGCCTCGGTGCGACGCGCGACCGTGACCTGATGCGCGAGATCGGCCATGTGACCGCGATCGAGACCGCCGCAGCCGGGATCGACTGGACCTTCGCGCCGACGCTCGCGGTGGTTCGCGACGATCGCTGGGGCCGCACCTATGAAAGCTATTCGGAAGAGCCTGCGGTCCAGGCCGATTACGCCGGCGCGGTGATCGAGGGCGTGCAGGGCAAGGTCGGTACCAGGGATTTCCTTGCCCCCGACCGCGTGATCGCGACGACCAAGCATTTCCTCGGCGACGGCGGCACCGGCGGGCGCGACCAGGGCGATGCGCTGATCCCCGAAACGGCGTTGCGCGACATCCATCTCGGTGGCTACCCCGCCGCGATCGAGGCCGGCACCCAGTCGGTGATGGCGAGCTTCTCGAGCTGGAACGGCGCCAAGATGCACGGCAACAAGAGCCTGCTGACCGGCGTGCTCAAGGACCGGCTCCATTTCGACGGCTTCGTCGTCGGTGACTGGAACGGCCACGGCCAAGTCGAGGGCTGTTCGAACGAGAGCTGCGCCGCTGCGATCAACGCGGGGCTCGACATGTTCATGTATTCGGGCAGCGGCTGGAAGACGCTCTACGCCAACACGCTGAAACAGGCGCAGTCGGGCGAGATCTCCGCCGCTCGGCTCGACGACGCGGTCCGCCGCATCCTCCGCGTCAAGCTGCGCGCCGGCACATTTGATCGCGGTCGCCCGTCGTCACGCGCGCTCGCGGGCAAGATGGAGCGGATCGGCGCGGCCGACCATCGTGCGATCGCACGGCGGGCGGTGCGCGAATCGCTGGTACTGCTCAAGAACCAAGGCGGGCTGTTGCCGCTCAAGCCCTCGGCCAACATCCTGGTCGCGGGCGGCGGTGCCGACGATATCGCGCAACAGGCGGGCGGCTGGTCGCTGACCTGGCAGGGTAGCGGCCTCACCAATGCGAACTTCCCCAATGCCCAGTCGATCTGGTCGGGCATCGACGCGGAGGTCAAGGCGGCGGGCGGCACCGCGACGCTGTCGGCGAACGGCGGCTTCGCGAAGAAACCCGATGCGGCGATCGTCGTGTTCGGCGAACAGCCTATGCCGAGTTCAAGGGCGACCGCCCGACGCTCGACTATAGCCCCGACGACAAGGCCGATCTCGCGCTGCTGCGCAAGCTCAAGGCGGCGGGCGTGCCGGTGGTGGCGGTATTCCTCTCCGGCCGGCCGCTCTGGGTGAACGCCGAGCTCAACGCCGCCGATGCGTTCGTCGCGGCGTTCCTGCCGGGCAGCGAGGGCGGCGGCGTCGCCGACGTGCTGTTCCGCACCAAGGACGGGCGCATCGCGAACGACTTTCGCGGCAAGCTCAGCTTCTCCTGGCCCAAACGCCCCGATCAATATGTGCTCAACCGCGCGGACCCCGGCTATGATCCGCTGTTCGCCTATGGCTATGGGTTGAGCTACGCGAAGCCGGGCACCGTCCCGAAGCTCGACGAGACGCGCCCCGCCGGACTCGCCGTGGCATCGAGCGGCATCGTGTTCGGCAAGGGTCGCGTCCCCGAAGGCTGGTCGCTCGTCCTCGCCGAACAGGGACAGTCGAAGGTCCGCCTCCTTGGCGTCAATGCGACGACGACGAACCGGCGGCTCACCGCCTCGGCGGTCGACCGCCGCCGCCAGGAGGATGCACGCAGCCTCGTCTGGTCGGGCGGTGCGGCCGAGGCACGCATCGAGGCGGATCGTCCGCTCGATCTCACGCGGGAGAGCAATGGCGAGTTGAGCCTCGTCGTCGACCTGCGCGTCGATCGCGCCGCCAGCGCACCCGTCACGATCGGCATGGTCAGCCATGACGGTGCCGTGGTGAGCGTCCCGATCACCAGGACGCTCGCGACCGGTACGCCGGGCGAATGGCGCCAGGTCGTCGTGCCGCTGCAATGCTTTGCCAAGCGCGGTGTCGACATGGCGGATGTCACCGCACCCTTCGTGCTCGCGACCGACGGCGCGCTTGGGGTGTCGGTATCCGACGTGAGGATCGATTCGGCGCCGGTGCCGATGACCCAGTGCGGCGACTGAGGTCGATCGGCGTCGCGGCCGCCTAGACGGCGTTCGCGTCCAGCGGCGTCGTCCGCGGTTGGAGGCGGAACGGATCGAACCCCTGCGGCAGCCCGACGCTGACGGGATTCGGCAGGATCCGCCCTACCCGCGTCGCCGCGGCGACGACGTCGGGCGCGGTCCGGACCGCGTCGTCGACCGGGTCCGTCAACCGGTCGAGCGGCGTCGTCGTTGCGGAGCCGGTCGGCTGGACATAGCGCAGCGCCCAGTCGCGGGTCGTCTCGTCAGCGAGCCGGCGGATGACGAGCGCGCGCGCCGCGGCCTGGTCGCCCCGACAGACATACATCTGCATCGCGGCGCCCGGCACCAGCGCTTCGTCCAACAGCACCTCTGCGGTGACGGGTTCGGCGGCAGCGCTCTGTCCAGTCCGGGCGAGCGCACAGGCCTGCCAGGCTTTGACGAGCAGGACGGACGCGCGGTTGACGTTGCTCCCGTATCGTTTCGCCCGATCGAGAAAGACGTCGGCGCGCGTGAGGACCTGCGGCCAGTCGGTCTCCATCGCCGCCAGCTGCAGATAGGCGCCGTCGAGATTGAGGCCATTGCCCTGGTCGTCGGCCGGCACGGTCGTCGCGACCCTGGCCAGCAATGCCTGCGCCTCGTCATAGCGCCCCTGATGCGCCAGCGCCCTGGCGACGATCGGCGCGAGGAACACGCCCTCGCCCCGCGGCGCGCCCGCGGCACGCGCCTCCACTGGCACCGCCGCTCCGGTGTCGATCCCGTCGAACATTGGCAGGAACAGGCCGAGCACCGCGGGATACGCCTCGAGGCGGGAAAGGCGACGCGCATAGGGCGTAGCGGTGTCGAAATCGGCAGCCGCCGCCCAGTCGCCGCGCAGCTCGTCGAGGTAGCGCCGCGACTGGGCAGCGAGATCGGCCCCGGCCCATTCCGCGATCCGCGGCCAGAGCGGCGCATAGCGTCGGTCGATATAGAGTGTGAGCAGATCGTCCGGATCGCCGATCGTCGTGACGAGGTTTGCCGCCTCGTCAGTCGATGCGCCTGTCGACATCCGCATCGCCTCGCGCGTGCGGGACAAGGCTGCGGTCGAGCGTTCGGGCGCGAGCCCCGAACTGAAGCCGATCTCGCCAAGCCGGGCGTTGAGCCGGTCTGCCCGGCTCCGGTCGCCGATCTCGGTCAAACGCCCCGTCAACGCCATGACGACGTAGCGGTCGAAATGCCGCGTCATCTCCGGCGCAAGCCGGCTGGCCTGGAGGAGGAGATCCGCGGCGCGCTGCGGCGAACCGGAAAACGTATAGATTCCCGTCGCGACGAGTTTCGGCCGCGGATCATCCGGCAGAAGCCGCAGCGCCTCCTCGATCGCCGCGACCGCGGGGCCGGTCGCCTGCGCGCTTGCGAGAACACCGGCCCGCACCGTCTGCACCATGCCGCGCAGCGGCGTCGGCCGCGGCAGTTTGGCAAGGACCGCATCGAGCCGGGCGATGTCGGGCGATCGTCCGGCAATCGCCGACGCTGCCTCCGCCATCACCTCGCGATCTGCGGGATCGGTCGTCATCGCTAGGGGATCTGCGACCTGGGCGCGAGCCACCCCTGGGGTCATGCCAAAAGCCATCGTCACGGCGACCGCGGTCAGCGCCATTTTAGATCTGAAAACCGGTCTCATGCTGTTCCCCTCTGCACAGATCCGAGCACAGGGGGCGCAGACTGTCCATCGCTCCACCTCCGACTTTTTTTTGACGTCGAGTCGCGGCACCGATGAAAGCGCGAGGATGCGGACTGCGCGCGCGCTGCGGCAACCGGCAGCGCGTACAGTCAGGGCGAGCGACGCTGTTCACGGATCGCCGCCGTTATCGGCCGCCTTAACTGGCATCGGCCGCGCGCGAGCGGATCGAACGCCGAGACGGATCATGCCCGGACGGTCCAGCTGGCGATCCTCTAGAACGGGACCTTTCCCCGGCGCCACGACTGACGTGGTTTCGACTCGCCGAGCGCCAGCCCCTCAGGCGGGGTCCGCGCTGCCCTGTTCGGTGATCGGATGGAGCGCGGCGCGCACGTTGACCGACGTCAGCTCCTGTTCGATCCAGTCGACACAATCGCTGATCTTCGCCCCGACCAGCGCGTTGCCGCCCTCGTCAGCGATGCGCAACGCCTCCTCAAGGAGGAAAGCCATCGACCTCAGTCGAGCAACCGTCTGCGCGTAACTCTGCATCGCTCAATCCCTTGATCGTGATCATGACGATATCAGAATTGCGTGCGATTTGAAGGGTCAATGACGGTGTCGGATTGGGACTTTTTGGCTTAGACCGTCAATTATCTCGGTCCCGCCCTATGGCGCGGCAGCCGCCTGATACCTATTTTTTCCGAGTTAGGGCGGATTCCGGCGTGGCGACGCAACCGGTTCCGTGGCGATCCGTTCGTTAGCGGATCAGGGAGCTTTAGATCTTTATGAACAGCAATGACGGATTTCCCGTATCGCGCCGTGGCGTGATCGCGGGTGGCGTAGCGACCGCGACCCTGACCGGGACCCCGGTGGGTGCGCAGGTGGCGGCACCGCAACAGACCCCGCCGACGACGATGCCGGTGACGCTCAAGGTCAATGGCCGCAATACCCTGATCGAGGTCGATACGCGGACGACCCTGCTCGACGCGCTGCGCGAGACGATGAAGCTGACGGGCACGAAGAAGGGCTGCGATCACGGCCAGTGCGGCGCCTGCACGGTCATCGTCGAAGGCCGGCGGATCAACAGCTGTCTGACGCTCGCAGTGATGCACGAGGGCGACTCGATCACCACGATTGAGGGTCTGGGCACGCCGGAGAAGCTGCACGCGATGCAGGCCGCCTTCGTCAAGCATGACGGCTATCAGTGCGGCTATTGCACGCCAGGCCAGATCTGCTCCGCGGTCGCGACGCTCAACGAGATCAAGGAAGGCATCCCCAGCCATGCCACCGGCGACATCGCCGCCAAGCCGAAGGTGACGACCGCCGAACTTCAGGAGCGGATGAGCGGCAATATCTGTCGCTGTGGCGCCTATTCGAACATCATCGACGCGATCCACGACGTCGCCGGCACGGAGCGCATGGCATGAAGGCCTTTACCTTCGAACGCGCCAAGACCGCGAGCGCCGCCGCGGCAGCGGCGGTCCGTACGCCTGGCGCCAAGTTCATCGCGGGCGGGACCAACCTGCTCGACCTGATGAAGCTGCAGATCGAGACGCCGCAGCATCTGATCGACGTCAACGGCCTCGATCTCGATACGATCGCACCAACCAGCGACGGCGGCCTGCGGATCGGTGCGCTGGTTCGCAACACCGACCTCGCCGCCGACGCCCGCGTCCGCAAGGACTACGGCGTGCTCAGCCGGGCACTCGTGTCAGGCGCGTCCGGCCAGTTGCGCAACAAGGCGACCACCGCGGGCAATCTGCTGCAACGGACCCGCTGCCCCTATTTCTACGATACCACCAAGCCCTGCAACAAACGCCAGCCGGGCAGCGGCTGCGCGGCGATCGGCGGCTTCAACCGCAATCTCGCGGTCATGGGGACCAGCGATGCGTGCATCGCGACGCACCCGAGCGACATGGCGGTCGCGATGCGAGTGCTCGATGCGACCGTAGAGACGGTCAATTCGGCCGGCCAGACACGCGCCATCCCGATCGCCGACTTCCACCGGCTGCCGGGCACGACGCCGCATATCGAGACCGCGCTCGCCGCGGGTGAGCTGATCACCGCGGTCACGTTGCCAAAGCCGATTGGCGGCACGCACATCTACCAGAAGGTGCGTGACCGTGCCTCCTACGCGTTCGCTTTGGTGTCGGTCGCGGCGGTCATCCAGCCCGATGGCCGCGGGCGCCTTGCCTTTGGCGGCCTCGCGCACAAGCCGTGGCGGGTCGAAGCTGCCGAGGCGCAACTGCCCAAGGGCGCCAAGGCCACGGCCGCGGCCGTTCTGGCTGGTGCCCGCACGACGTCGCAAAATGCATTCAAGCTGCCGCTGATCGAACGCACGATCCACGCAGTGCTCGAAGAAGCGAAGGCCTGATCGCCATGAAGTTCGACACTCCCGCAACGACCAACCCGATCGACCGCATGAAGGTCGTCGGCCAACCGGTCGACCGCATCGACGGCAAGCGCAAGACCACCGGAACCGCGCGCTATGCCTATGAACGCAACGACGCCGCACCGAGCGCGGTCTATGGCTATATCGTCGGCGCGGCGATCGCCAAGGGCCGGATCGAGCGGATCGATTTCGCCGAAGCCAAGGCTGCACCAGGCGTCCTCGCCGTCGTCACGCATGAAAATGCCGGTACGGTGGCCAAGGCGCAGGCGCATACCGCCCGCATGCTCGCGGGCCCCGACGTCCAGCATTTCGATCAGGCGGTCGCGATCGTGGTCGCATCGACATTCGAACAGGCGCGCGCAGCGGCGAAGCTGGTCCGCGTCACCTATGCCCGCAGCGCCGGGAAATTCGACCTCGCCGCGGAGAAATCCGCCGCGGTGAAGCCGAAGGACGGCAAGCCCGATACCGCGATCGGCGACTTCGCCGGCGCCTTTGCCAAGGCCCCGGTCAAGCTCGACCAGACCTATACCACGCCCGATCAGAGCCATGCGATGATGGAGCCGCACGCGACGACCGCTGCGTGGACGGGGTCGAAGCTGACGCTGTGGACCTCGAACCAGATGCTCAACTGGGCGGTGCGCGACATGAGCGAGACGCTCGGCATTCCCAAGGAGGACATCCACGTCTTGTCGCCCTTCGTCGGCGGCGGCTTCGGGTCGAAGCTCTGGATCCGCAGCGATGCGGTGATGGCCGCGCTCGCCTCGCGGGCGATCGGCGGCAAGCCGGTCAAGGTCGCGCTGACCCGTCCGCAGATCATGAACAACACCACGCACCGTCCGGCGACGATCCAGCGGCTCCGGATCGGCGCGCGCAAGGACGGCACGATCACCGCGATCGCGCATGAAAGCTGGTCGGGCGATCTCCCCGGTGGCGGACCCGAGACCGCGCCGAACGTCACCCGGCTGCTCTATGCGGGCGCGAACCGGATGACCGCGACGCGGCTCGCGACGCTCGACCTTCCTGAGGGCAACGCGATGCGCGCCCCCGGCGAGGCGGTCGGGCTGCTCGCGCTCGAGGCGGCGATGGACGAGCTTGCCGAGACGCTAAAAATGGATCCGGTCCAGCTGCGCATCGTCAACGATACGCAGGTCGATCCCGAATCGCCCAAGCGCGCCTTCTCGCACCGCGATCTCGTCGGCTGTCTCAGGACGGGCGCGGAGCGGTTCGGCTGGAACAAGCGCAATCCCGTGCCGGGCCAGGTCCGCGAAGGCCGCTGGCTCATCGGCATGGGCATGGCGTCCGCCTTCCGCGACAATGTCACGATGAAGTCCGGCGCGCGCGTCGGGATCGACAAGAAAGGCGTCGTCACCGTCGCCACCGACATGACCGACATCGGCACCGGCAGCTACACGATCATCGCGCAGACCGCGGCCGAGATGATGGGCGTGCCGCTCGACAAGGTGATCGTCCTGCTCGGTGACAGCAGCTTCCCCGTCTCGTCCGGTTCGGGCGGCCAATGGGGCGGCAACAGCTCGACCGCGGGCGTCTATGCGGCCTGTTCGGCACTGCGCGACAGCGTCGCACGCAAGCTCGGCTTCGACCCGACCGACATCGTCTTCGAGGACGGCAAGGTGAAGTCGGGCAACCGCAGCGTATCGCTCGCCGAGGCGGCGGGCGATGCGGGCCTGTCGGCGGAGGACTCGATCGAGTTCGGCGATCTGACCAAGACTTATGCGCAGTCGACCTTCGGCGCCCATTTCGTCGAGGTCGCGGTTGATTCGGCGACCGGCGAGGTTCGGGTACGCCGGATGAGCGGTGCGTTTGCCGCCGGGCGAATCCTTAACCCCAAGTCGGCGCGCAGCCAGGTCATCGGCGCGATGACCATGGGCGTCGGTGCGGCGCTGATGGAAGACGCGGTCGTCGACAAAAGGTTCGGCTATTTCGTCAATCACGACATGGCCGAATATCATGTCCCGGTGCATGCCGACGTCCCCTATCAGGACGTGTTCTTCATGGACGAGACCGACGCCAAGTCGTCGCCGATGAAGGCCAAGGGCGTCGGCGAGCTCGGCATCTGCGGCGTCGGCGCCGCGGTCGCGAATGCGGTCTACAATGCCTGCGGCGTCCGGATCCGCGAATATCCGCTGACGCTCGACAAGGTGATCAAGGGCATGCCGCCCGTCGCCTGAAATACCGTCGCCTGACGGCCTGTCCTGCCGCCCTTGCAGACGATCCCGCCGTATCGCAGACATCGAACCGATGATCTGCGGTGCGGCGGTGTCGTTTCGGGCTTCGTCGCAGCCCGCGGGTTCGACGGAGAGACCTTGCGATGCCGCTTTATGCCCTGGGCGACAAACGCCCCACCTGCCACCCGACCGCCTGGGTCGCGCCAAGCGCCGATCTGATCGCCGATGTCCAGCTGGGCGAGGCGGCGAGCGTGTGGTTCGGTGCGGTCGTCCGCGCGGACAATACGCCGATCGTCATCGCGCGCGCAGCAACATCCAGGAGGGCGCGATGCTCCATTCGGATCCCGGCGCGCCGCTTCGGATCGGCGAGGATTGCACGATCGGCCATCACGCCATCCTCCACGGCTGCACGGTCGGCGACCGGTCGCTGATCGGCATGGGGGCGATCCTGCTCAACCATGCGGTGATCCCGGAGGACTGCATCGTCGGCGCCGGCGCGCTCGTCACCGAGGGCAAGACCTTTCCCGCGGGCAGCCTGATCATCGGCAGCCCGGCGCGTGCGGTCCGGCAGCTCGATGAACAGGCGATCGCGGCGCTCCGCATTTCCGCCCAGCATTATGTCGAGAAGGCCCGCGCCTGCGCAACCGGACTGACCCGTATCGACTAGCCATGCGCGCCGGACCCCGGGACATCGCCCGGGAAACGGCGCCGTTGTGTCAGCCGGCGACCCACTTGGTGACGGCGGGACGCAGCTGGTCGGCGGCGGCCTTGCGGACCGCGATCGTCGACAGCGACCGCGTCACGCGCCTCGCGACGAGGCGGGCAGATATTTGTCCGCAAAGGCGCTGATCTTGCCCGGCATCGCCGGATCGTTCGAGCCCGCGCCGAGCCCGACGATATAACCCGATCGCGTGCTCGCCTCGAGGAAGCTCTCGACCAGCTCACGGTTCGCGACTGCCCAGTCGAACGCCAGGTCGGGATGCGCCCCCGCGACGGCGCGGAGCAGCCCGGCCTTTTGCGGCGCGGAGATTGTGTCGGTCTTGAGCAGCGCGAGCGCCCGCCCCGCAGTTGCGGGGTCGCGCGCGGCCCCGAGCAGCGTCACGAACCGGTTCTTGGCAACCGGGCTCTTCTCCGCCTTGGCGAGCGCAAGCAGCGCGTCCCATTCCGCCGGGGTCGCGTTGACGGCATAGGTCGACAGGATCGGCTGGCGGATCGCCGGCGGGATCGCGGTCGGATCGGTCGCCAGCGCCGCGACATAGCGCCGCGCACGGTCCGCGACGCCCGTATCGCCATTGGTGCCGAGCCGCCCGACCAGCGTCTCGCGCAAATTGCTCGTCAGCGGCGATTCGCCCGGTTTAGCCTCGAAGCCGATCCGCGCGAGCACGGGGCCAAGGATCGCGACCGACCGCGCGCGCAGCGGCGCCTCGAGCGGGGTGTCGTCGTACAGCCCGGTGATCCGGCCGAGCGCGCCTGCGACCGACGACCATTCGAGCGGATCGGCGTCCGGCCCGACCTTGTCCATCACCGCGAAATAACGCGACAGGTCCTGATAGCCGCCCGCCGCCAGTGCGAAATCATCGCCCAGCGTGCCCAGCCGGTCGGCGAGGTCTAGTCTGGCATAGTCGCGGACGATCGCGGCATGGCCCGCATCGTCGTACATCACGCGGGTATAGCTGCCCTTGCCGCGGTTGAGGACGACCGTACCGCATCCCCGGATCGTGACTCGCGACGGCGCTGCGCCCGTGACGATCGTCGCCGTCTGCGCACCGCCGAGATTGCCCACGACCAGCGGCACGTGCCAGGTCTGCGGCGTCTTCGATGCCGCATCCAGCCCGAACCGGCCCTGCGTCAGCATGGCGGTGGTAACGCCGCCGTTGCAGGTCGCGCCCGTCATCGTCACCAGCGGCACGCCGCCCTGCAAGGTGAAGTCGTGCGCGATCTCTGCGACCGGCTTGCCCGCGGCTGCGGACAATTCGGCCCAGAGCTGTTCGGTGACCGTGTTGCCGTATTTATACTTGGCCATGTAGCTGCGGATGCCCTTGCGGAACACGTCGGGGCCGAGCGTCGATTCGAGCATGCCAATCACGGCCTGCCCCTTCGAATAGGTGATGCCGTCGAACGCTTCGCCAATCTGGTCGACGGTCTCGACCTTGCGGATGATCGGGTGCGTCGCGGACGTTGCGTCGATCCCCATCGCCCCCTCGCGCTCGCCCGACACCGCGGCCGCCTCGGATTTCCACGCTGGCACGAGTACGCCGCTCGACTTGCCCTCCATCCACGAGGCGAACCCCTCGTTCAGCCACAGATCGTCCCACCACGCCATGGTGACGAGGTCGCCGAACCACTGGTGCGCCATTTCATGCGCGACAACGGTATAAATGCGCTGCTTCGCGCTTTCGGTCGCGCGCTTCGGGTCGAACAGCAATTCGTTCTCGAAATAGAAGATCGCGCCCCAATTCTCCATCGCGCCGAAAAACTGGCTCGATCCCGGCCCCGCGATCATGTCCATCTTGGGCAGCGGATAGGGCTGGCCGAAATAGTCGTTGTAATAGGCAAGCAGGTCCTTCGCGGCGGCGAGCGCATAGTCGCCCTGATCGACGACTCCCTTGCGGCTGATGATGCCGATCTCGGTCTTGCCCGCCATCAGCGTCTTGCGCTCCATGTCCCCCATGCCGAGGAACAGCAGATAACTCGACATCAGCGGCGTCTCGCCGAACTTGTAGAGCTGCGTGCCGTCCGCCTGCTTCGTGATCGCCGTGGCAGGCATGTTCGAGAAGGCCAGCTGAGCGCCCGGCGCGACCGCGGACAGGCGGAACTTCGCCTTGAACGCGGGCTCGTCCCACATCGGTGCGAACCGGCGCGCGTCGGGGGCCTCGAACTGGGTCGCGAGCATCCGCGACGACGACCCGTCGGCATTGGCATAGTCGATCGCGAACAGCCCGGACGCGGACTGGTTGATCTTGCCCGTCCAGGCAAAGGCCAGGCTGTGCCGCCCGACGCTCACCGCCGCGGGCAGCGTCACCGTAAGCAGCTGTGCTGCGGCGTCCGCCTTTACGGTGGCGGGGCGGCCGTCGAACGTCGCCGACGTGATGTTCAAATCCGCCGCGTTCAACTGGATCGTCCGGGTCGCCTGCTTGACGTCGATGGTCACCGTCTCGGTCCCGCTGAACGTCATCGCCTTCGCATCCGGGCGTACCTGGATATCGTACAGGATCGGCACGACACTGCGCGGCAACTGCCCTGCGGCAAGCGCGGGCGCAGACACGGACAGCGCCAGCAAGGCGGCAACGGCAAACTTCATGGCGGCACATCTCCGGAACATTCTATGCCGACCGCTCTAAGCATTTGCGGTCACATGGCAATCACACGTGACTGCCGCTCTAACCAGAGTGCTGGCGCAGCCGTTTCGGCTGCGCTATGAAACGCGCCATGACCGTACCCGCTATTCTAAAGAGCCTGCGCCTGCCCGTGATCGGGTCGCCGCTGTTCATCATTTCCGGACCCGATCTGGTGATCGCCCAGTGCAAGGCGGGCATCGTCGGATCCTTCCCGGCGCTCAATGCGCGACCGCAGGCGATGCTCGACGAATGGCTCCACCGGATCACCGAGGAACTGAGCGCGCACAACCGCGCCAATCCCGACCGTCCGGCGGCACCGTTCGCCGTCAATCAGATCGTCCACAAGTCGAACGACCGGCTCGAACGCGATCTCGAAACCTGTGCCAAATGGCAGGTGCCGATCGTGATCACCTCGCTCGGCGCGCGTGAGGATCTGAACACCGCGGTGCATGGCTGGGGCGGGATCACGCTGCACGACGTCATCGACGACCGGTTCGCGCGCAAGGCGATCGAAAAGGGTGCCGATGGCCTGATCGCTGTCGCCGCGGGCGCCGGCGGCCATGCCGGACGACTGTCGCCCTTTGCGATCATCCAGGAGATTCGCCAGTGGTTCGACGGTCCGCTCGCGCTGTCGGGCGCGATCGCGACCGGCGACGCGGTGCTCGCGGCGCAGGCAATGGGGGCGAACTTCGGCTATATCGGCTCGCCCTTCATCGCGACCGTCGAGGCGAATGCCGACCAGGCCTATAAGGACGGCATCGTCGCGGGGCGCGCGGCGGACATCGTCTATTCGAACCTGTTCACCGGCGTGCACGGCAATTACCTGCGCGCGTCGATCGTCGCGGCGGGGATGGATCCCGATGCGCTGCCCGAGGGTGATCTGAAGACGATGAACTTCGGGGCCGGCGCCAATGCCGAGGGTGGATCGAAGCCCAAGGCGTGGAAGGATATCTGGGGATCGGGCCAGGGGATCGGCGCGGTCACCGCGGTCGAGAGCGTCGCCGACCGGGTCGACCGGCTCGAGCGCGAATATCGCGCGGCACGCACCCGGCTCGGCCTCGCCTAGGCCGGGCCCGCATAGCGGGACGCCCCGCCAGCGGCGCTAGAGCACGCG
>NZ_JRVI01000036.1:0-24544 GCF_000783375.1 Sphingomonas sp. Ant20 | reverse complement strand
CCCCGCGCCCGAAGTCGTCGCGCAGGCAGAGGCCCAGTTCGCCCGATTGGACGCCGACGGCGACGGCATCGTGACCGCCGCCGAACGCCACGCGGCGCGCGAAGCGATGCGCGACCGTCGCGAGGCCCGGATGGCGGCACGCGGCAAGACGCTCCCGCCCGAGCGCGCAGGCATGGCGGACGGCAGGAAGGGCCAGATGATGCGCGGCAGGCGCGGCGGCGATGACGGCGTGCTCACACGCGCCGAATTCATCGACCGTGCCGGGCAGCGTTTCGACCGGATGGACGCCAATCATGACGGACGGCTCGACGCGGGCGAGCGGCCCGATCGCCGTGCGATGCGCCATGGTCGCGGGCACCGGATGGACCGGCCGGGCGGCGACACCGATCAGTAATCCGCCCCCCTGCCCCTGCGTGCCGGACGGTCTGCGATCGTCCGGCGCTTCCTTTGGACACGCACCATGCTAGACGTCGCCCCCATGGGAGACATGCCGCATCTGTTGCTCGTCGATGACGAGCGTTCGATCCGCGAGCCGCTGGCCGCCTATCTGACCAAGCAGGGATTTCGCGTCACGCAGGCCGGCGACGCGGAAGCCGCGCGGACGCGGCTGACCGCCTATGCGATCGACCTCGTCATCCTCGACATCATGATGCCGGGCGAGGACGGGCTGAGCCTGTGCCGCCACATCGCCGCGACCAGCGACGTGCCGGTCATCCTGCTGACCGCGCGCGCCGAGGAAACCGACCGGATCGTCGGGCTGGAAATGGGCGCCGACGATTATGTCGTGAAGCCTTTCTCGCCGCGCGAACTCGCGACGCGGGTGAAGGTCGTCCTGCGCCGCGCCACCGCGGGCGGCGCACGTCAGCATGCGCCCGAGGCCAATTCCTACGCCTTTGCCGGCTGGGTTCTGAAATCGGGCGAACGCGCGCTGGTCGACCGCGAAGGCGTGTCGGTGCCGTTGTCGACCGGCGAGTACAACCTGCTGCTCGCGCTCGTCACGCGACCGCGCCAGGTCCTGACCCGCGACCAGCTGCTCGATCTGACCCAGGGGCGCGAGGCCGCCGCGTTCGATCGCGCGATCGACAACCAGGTCAGCCGGCTGCGTCGCAAGATCGAGGCGGATGCCAAGACGCCCGAACTGATCAAGACGGTCTGGGGCGGCGGCTATACGCTGGCGGCAGAGGTCATCCGCCTGTGATCGCGCACCCGTGACGGCGTCCCGGCCCTGGCCGCGCAGTCTGGCAGGGCAGATGGCTCTGCTGATCGCACTCGCCCTGTTCGTCGCGCAGGCGATCAATTTCGGGCTCATCCTTCGCGACCGGACCGAATTCCGTCTCGCCCAGGCGACGCGACCGGTGGCGACCCGGATTGCCGATGCGCTCGAACGCGAGGCGCATGCCGGGCGACCGCTGACCGCCGACCGCGGCCGGGTCCGTCGCCTCACCGCCAATCCGCTCGCCCCCTTCGCCTATCAGCGGCATCCGGAGGTCGCGGCGGAACTCCGTCGCCAGCTTGCCGACCAAGGGCTGACGGTGGGCCGGATCGATACCGGTCTGCGCCCGGTTTCCGACGACGATGCCGGGTCCCGGCGGCGGGAGGGTCGTCGCAACGCCGACCGGCGGGGCGACCTGCAGGGCCCCACGCTGGTGATCGCGGTCGAACAGCCGGGCCGCGGGTGGCTGGCGATCACCGCGCCGTGGCCGCAGCCGGGTTGGCGGCTGCTGTTCGCACTGTTGAGCCAGACCGCGATCCTGTACGTCATCGTGCTGTTGCCGGTGCTGTGGATCGTCCGGCGGATGTCGCGCCCGTTGCGCGATCTGCGCGCTGCGGCGGAGGCGTTCCGGCCGGGCGAGCCGGGTATCGCGCTGTCGGTTCGCGGCCCCGACGACGTCGCCGCGCTGGTCGGCGCATTCAACGCGCTGCGGCTGCGCGTCACCGCGATGCTCGACGAGAAGGATCGGATGCTCGGCGCGATCGGCCATGACCTGCGCACGCCGCTGGCAGCACTGCGTGTTCGTATCGAATCGGTCGAGGACGACACCGATCGCACGCGGATGGCGGACACGATCGCCGAGATGAACCGCACGCTCGACGACATCCTGTCGCTTGCCCGGCTCGGCCGTCCGAGCGAGCCGCCGACCGATGTCGATCTGGCGGCGCTGGTCGACGCGGTGGTCGAGGATTTCCGCGATATCGGTGACAATGTGACGTTCGTCGAGGCGGGGCGGCTGCGGATGCACTTGCGCCCCTCGCTGATCCGACGTGCAGTTCGCAACCTGATCGAGAATGCGGTCAAATATGGTGTTTCGGCGGAGGTCCGCGTCGAGGCAGATGCGCATCGCGTCGCGATCGTCGTCGCCGATCAAGGACCCGGGATCCCCGAGGATCGCATGGGCGACGTGTTCGACGCGTTCACCCGGCTGGAAACGTCGCGCAATCGTGAGACCGGTGGCATCGGACTGGGCCTCGCGCTCGCCCGCGCCATCATCCGCGAGGCCGGCGGCGAGATCCGCCTCGTCAACCGCACCGGTGGCGGCCTGGACGCGATCATCGAACTCCCGCGCTGAGGCGTAGCCGGGCGCACACGTCCACCCAAAACCCGTCATCCTGGGCTCGACCCAGGATCCAGAGCCACGCATGCTGCGACATTGGGCTCTGGATCCTGACTTTCGTCAGGATGACGGAGGTTGTGAAGCCAGCGGGCCGAAGCCCCTAGTCCTCGACGATCTGGCTGTTCGTCCGCGTATCCTTCATCCGCAGATACACGATCAGCGACACCGCGATCATGCCGGTTACATACCAGTAGAAGCCGCGCTCGAACCCGGAATCCTTGAACTTGAGTGCGACATATTCGGCGGTCCCGCCGAACAGCGTGTTGGCGAGCGCGTAGGGCAACGCCACGCCCAGCGTACGGATATGCGCGGGAAACAGCTCGGCCTTCACGACCGCATTGATCGAGGTGTAGCCCGTCACGATCAGCAGCGCCGCCATCACGAGCAACCCCGCATAGACCGGGTTGGTCGCCGTCTCGAGCGCAGTGAAGATCGGATAGGTGAACAGCACGCCTGCAATGCCGAACGCGATCATCAGCGGCTTGCGGCCGACCCGATCCGACAGCCCGCCCGCGATCGGCTGGAGCAGCATGAACACGAACAGCGTCGCGGCATTGATCTGGCTCGCCACCTCACGGCTGAAGCCGCTCGTGTTCACCAGGAACTTCTGCATGTAGATGGAGTAGGCATAGAAGGCGAGCGTGCCGCCTGCCGTCAGCAGCATCACCGTCATCGTCTCGCGCGGATGCTTGGTGATCAGCTGGAGGAAGCCCGACTTGGGCTTGCCGTCGCCCGCCTCGGACTTGGCATTCTCGAAGCTCTGCGTTTCGGCCAGCCCGCGACGAATGTAGAACACCACCACGGCCAGGACCGCACCGATCGCGAACGGAATGCGCCAGCCCCAGGAATCGAGTGCCGCCTCGCTCATCGTCGACTGGAGCACCAGCAGCACGCAGATCGCGAGCAGCTGTCCCGAGATCAGCGTGACATACTGAAACGACGAGAAGAACCCGCGGCGATCCTTGCCCGCCATCTCGGTCAGATACGTCGCCGACGCGCCATATTCACCGCCGACCGACAGCCCCTGCATCAGGCGTGCGATCACCAGCATGATCGGCGCGAACACGCCAATCGTTTCGTAACCCGGCGTACATGCGATGATCAGCGAGCCTGCGCACATCAGCGTCACCGCGACGGTTAGCCCCGCCTTACGGCCGTGGCGATCCGAATAGACCCCCATGATCCACGCGCCGATCGGACGCATCAGGAACCCGACGGCGAAGATCGCCGCCGCGCTCAGCAGCTGCGCGGTGCGATCCGTCGACGGGAAGAAATGCGGTGCGAAGTAGAGCGTGAAGGCGGAATAGACGTACCAGTCGAACCATTCGACGAGATTGCCGGTCGATCCGCCGATGATCGCTTTCAGGCGCGTTTTCTGATCGGGGGCCATTATTTCGCGTCCTGTGCGGCTTGGGTTGGGGCAAAGCCGCGCTTCTTGAGCAACGCGTTCACATCCGGGTCGCGACCGCGAAAGGCGCGATACGCCTCGGCACGATCGGTCTCGTTACCCGTCGACAGCAGGAGCCTTGCGAACTTGTCCGCGGTCGGCTTGTCCCAGGGGCTGCCCGCCTCCTCGAACGCAGCGAACGTGTCCGCGTCCATCGTTTCGGACCAGAGATAGCTGTAATAGCCCGCCGAATAGCTGTCGGACGAGAACAGATGCTGGAACTGCGGCACGCGGTGCCGCATCACCAGCTGCTTGGGCATGCCGATTTCGGCGAGGGTCGTCGCCTCGAATTTGTCCGGGTCGATCACGCCATTGGCCACGGTGTGGATCTTCATGTCGACAATTGCCGACGACAGATATTCCGCGGTGGCAAAGCCTGGTTGACGTCCGTGACTTCTCGATCTTGTCGAGCAGGTCCTGCGGCATCGCCGCCTTGGTCTGGTAATGCCGCGCATATTGTCGAGCACGTCGCGAGTGAGCAGCCAATGCTCGTTCACCTGGCTCGGATATTCCACGAAGTCGCGCGGCGTCCCTGCAAGGCCCGGATACTGGACGTCCTGCAGCATCGCGTGGATCGCATGACCGAATTCGTGGAACAGCGTCTGCGCATCGTCGAGGCTGATCAGGATCGGCTCGCCGGGTGCGCCCTTGGCGAAATTGTTGTTGTTCGACGACAGCACCAGCTGCGCCGGGGCCAGCCCGCGCTGCCCGCGATAGGTGTTCGCCCATGCGCCCGATCGCTTGCCCGTCCGGGCAAAATCGTCGCGGTAGAACAGCCCGACATCCTTGCCGGCCTTGTCCGTCACGCTCCACACACGCATGTTCGGCTCGAACACCGGCACCGTGCCGGTGATCTCCTTGAAGTTCAGCCCGTACAGCCGGTTGGCGGCGTAGAGCGATCCCTGGATGATATTGCCGAGCTCGAAATACGGCTTGAGCTGCGCCTGGTCGAGATCGTAGCGGCTCTTGCGGACCTTCTCCTGATAGAAGCGGTAATCCCAGGGCTCGATCGTCAGCGACGCGCCGGCGATCTTCTGCATGTCGGCGACTTCCTCGGCGACGCGCCCCTTGGCGGCGGGCCAGACACGCATCATCAGGTCCATCGCCGCGGCGGGCGTCTTGGCCATCGTGTCCTGCATCCGCCAGTCGGCATGCGTCTTGAACCCGAGCAGATGCGCGCGGTCTGCACGCAGCTTGACGATCTGCGCGATCGTCGCGTTCGTGTCGTTGGCATCGCCGTTATCGCCGCGATTGACGAACGCGCGCCACACCTTCTCACGCAGGGCGCGGTTGGTCGCGTAGGTCAACACCGGATCGACCGCCGAGCGCGTGTTGACGATCGCGAAGCCCGGCAGCTTGCGCTCAGCCGCCGCGGCCCTGGCGACCGCCTTCACGCTGTCGGGAAGCCCGGCCAGCTGCGCTTCGTCGGTGACCGAGATCGCCTTGCTTTCGTCGGCAAGCAGCTTCTCGCCAAAGGTCGAGAACTGCGTCGCGAGCTGCTGGTTATACTGAGACAGCTGCGCCTTCTGCGCATCGTTCAGTTTCGCGCCCTGGCGCACATAGCTGTCATAGATCCGCGTCACGAGCCGGATCTGCTGCGCGTCGAGGCCGCTCGAATTGCGCACGTCGTAGATCGCCTGGATCCGCGCGAACAGCGGCTTGTCGAACGTGATGGCATCCGACGCGGCGGAGAATTTGGGCGACCATTCGCGGTCGAGCTTCTGATAGGCGGGCGTGTTCATGTTGCCCGTCATCACGCCGAACAGCGTCATCACCTGCCCGTAGCGCTTGCCCGCGAGCTGCATCGGCACGATCGTGTTCGCGAAGGTCGGCTTGGCCAGGTTATCGGCGATCTTGCGATATTCGGCGGTGCGCTCGGCGAGCGTCGTCTCGAACGCCTGCGGGAACAGTTCGGGGCGAACCTTGTCCCAGGGCGGCACCCCGCCGGCGGGGCCGGTCCAGTCGGCAAGCAGCGGATTGGCGGAGGGCGCGACCGCGGTCTGCGCATGGTAGATGCTGACGCCATCAATGCGGCTGCACTGATTGCGAGGGGTAGAAAATGCACATGGTTCTCCCGGACGATGTTGACGCCATCATAGAGACAATGTGCAGATGCGGAACCCCGCGTGCCGCGGCGGCAGCCCCCGGCCCCCGCTGGCAGGCCGTGTCCGGGGCGCCAAAGGACCGGTCAGGCTGCCGGGCCCTAGACGTCGTCAGACGCCTCTGAATGCCCATCCATAGCGTTTGAAGGCGGGGACTGCTGTTCAGCCAGACGTGCCGCCTCGATCAGCCGGCGGCCCGTTTCGGCCGCCGCCGCGGGCGTCATCGCGATCGCCAGGCCATTGGGACCATCGAGCGTCACCTGCCCCTGCTCGGCCGCCGCTACGCCCGGCTCGTCCTCCGGCTTCAACCTGTCGTTCATGCAAAGGCTCCGGCGGGGGTGGCGCTCGTCCCGTAAAGATAGTCGGGATGAAATTCCCCAACACTCGCCAGCCCGGCTGGATCCATGATCTCGACGGTATTTGCCCGGAATGTCACCAGCTTGCGCTCTCGCAGCAGGCGCAGCACGCGATTGACGTGGACGCCGGTGATGCCGCAGGCCTCCGCCAGATCGGGCTGGGTCATCGGCAGCGCGTAGCGGCCGTCCTTCGCCAAGCCGACCATCGCCAGTCGTGCGTAAATCTCGCAGAACAGATGCGCCACGCGGCCCTCGGCGCCGAGCCGCCCCATCCGGAAAATCCATTCGCGGTGCATCGCCGCATCGAGCAGCGTGCTGAACCAGAGCCGCTGCGTCAGATGCGGATGCCGTTCGGTGATCGTCTTCAGCGTCTCATGTTCGAACGTCGCGACCTTTACTGGCCCCAAAGTCGCGACGTCATGATCCAGCCGCTTCATCGGGAAGGCGTGAAGATCGACAAAATCCCCCGGGATATGGACGGCGACGAGCTGCCGCAGACCATCCCGATCATCCATGTAACGGCAGATGAACCCTTCGAGCAGCAGTGTGCTCGTCTGGACGGGCTGGCCGGCACGCACGAGGCGATGGCGCGGCGGCAGCGACCTTACCTCGCGACGCTGTCCTCCAGGATCTGCTTTTCCTGTGCGCTCAGGTCCTCGCGGCCTCGGCCCAGCAAAATTTTTCCGTCAGCATGCCTGTTTCCCCACCGCAATACCGCGCACGTGACGCGCTCATCAGCGGATTCATATTGATCGAGATGAGTCAATCGCGTCGAAGGCGAAACAAAGCCGCCGCCCATCTGTTCCTCGTCGACCATGTATCAGCCGCAATCCCAAAACGACCATCCGCTCGCACGCGCGTTCATCGCGACGATCAAGGACACTGCCTTCCCGTGTGTCGGCGCCAAGTCGGCGCTGGCGAAGGGGCAGATGGACATCATCGTCGCGCGCGACCTTCGATCGGCATGGGACGATCTGCGCATCCTGCCGATGCTGGGCGACACGGTCCGCAAATATCACCAGGATCGCGCGATTTTCCGTACGCTCGTGGTGTTGTTCGAGGCCCGGCCGACAGTGCCACGCACCTGAGCGAAGAGGAATTCGAAGCGCACCTCTGGGCTCGGGCCCAGTCGCTGAGCGACAAGGACGCGTGGCTAGGCCATCGTCCCGATCCCTCGGTCAGCGCCGATCCCGACGATCCGCATTTTTCGTTGAGCTTTTCCGGCGAGGCGTTTTTTTCGTCGTCGGCCTGCACCCGCAGGCGAGCCGTCCCGCACGGCGTTTCGAGGCGCCGGCGATGGTGTTTAACCTCCACGACCAGTTCGAGGTGCTGCGGACGCAACAGCGCTACGACAAGCTGCGGACGTCGATCCTGGCGCGCGATCTCGAGCTGGCGGGGTCGATGAACCCGATGCTTGCGCGCCACGGCGAATCGAGCGAGGCACGCCAGTATAGCGGGCGGGTCGTCGATGATTCCTGGAAATGCCCGTTCAAGCGGAGCAGTGCACATGGTTGAAACGATCAGCCCCCGGTCGGGGACAGCCTTCACGCTCGATCGCGGCCAGACGCTGACCGTGATCGATCCCGAGGGCCGGCAGGTCGCCGATCTTCTGGCTTATAGCCGCGCCGACACGCGCGAGGTGATTTCGTCGGGGCGGACGCTGGACTATGCCAGCCGGCTCTATCTCACCACGGGCGACCGGCTCTATTCGAACCGCAGCACCGTGATGCTCGACATCATCGCCGATGATGTCGGCCGGCATGATTTCCTGCTGACGCCGTGTTCGAAGGAAACCTTCGCGATCATCTACGGCGACACCGATCCGCACCGGGGCTGCTTCGGCAATCTCGCGGCGGCGCTCGCGCCTTATGGTATCGAGCCGGATGCGATCCCGGTCGCGTTCAACTGCTTCATGAACGTGCCAATCGATGGCAAGACTGGGGCGTTCACGGTTGAACCACCGCTCAGCCGTGCCGGCGACACCGTCACATTCCGCGCGGAGATGGACCTGATCATTGGCTTAACGGCCTGTTCCGCGCTCCAGTCCAATGGCGGCGCGTTCAAACCGATCCAGTACCGGATCGACTGACGCCGTCTGCCCTTTGGCGCCGAAACGCTGAGGGTGCGCTTACAACAAGGCGTCGAGCAGTCCGATCAACGGCCGGTCGGCAGGTGGCATCGGCAGGTCGTGCATGTCCGCCGGGCGGACCCAGCGCAATGCGGATGCCTCCAGTGCGCGCGGCACGCCGGTCCATTTGCGCGTGATATACAGCAGCAGGAGCAGATGCCGGTCGTCGAGCGGCGCACTGGCGAAGGCGGCGGGGGCAAGACAGGCCTGCGGCACGGTTATCGCCAGTTCCTCTTCGAGTTCGCGGATCAGGGCGGCTTCGGGCGTCTCGCCCGGCTCGACCTTGCCGCCCGGAAACTCCCACAGCCCGGCGAGCGAGCGGCCCTCGGGGCGCTGCTGTAGCAGGACGCGGCCGTCCGCATCGACCAGCGCGGCGGCGACGACCGGCAACAAGTAAGCGACTTTGGTCATTCGTTAATCTCCGCGCTGTATAGGCCACGCCATGAAGCCGAAGCTGATCGTCGTAAAGACCATGCGTCGCAAGATCCGCGCCGCTGCGGCCGCGCTCATCACCGACCGGCGCGGCGCTACCGCAGTCGAATACGGCCTTATTCTTGCGCTCGTCGTTCTCGGCATGATTGCCGGACTCGTCTATCTTGCTGATGGCACCACGGCGCTCTGGGGTATGCTGCACAACCGAGTGGCTAACGCGCGCTAACCATAGCAAAAATCCGCCCGTTTAAGCTTTTCTCAATGGGTCACGTCTAGTCACGAAATTGCTGATCCGGTGTAGCCCCGGGCGGCCGGGTGACTGATGCTTTTAACGATGGAGACCGGAATGCAGACGCTTCGGAAAATTTTCAAGAATACCAAGGGCGCAACCGCAATCGAGTACGGCCTGATCGCCGCGCTGATCGCCGTCGCAGCCATCGCCGCGATGCAGGGCCTGGGTGGCAGCCTGAACAAGACGTTCAACAACGTCTCGACCAAGCTGAACGGCTCGACGACCTGATCTGCTCGGTCCCAGGATCGAAACGAAACGCATAGGGCGGCGGATCTTCGGATCCGCCGCCCTTTCGTTGTCGGGCTCAGAGACGGCCCATCTTGAGGAACTTGGCCTGGCGCTCCTTGCGCAGCTCGACCGGCGACAAAGGAACGAGCGAGTCGAGTGCATCCGTCAGCGCGCTGCCCAGCGCGTCGATCGCCACCGCGCGGTCACGGTGCGCGCCACCCAGCGGTTCGGGGACGATCGTGTCGATCACGCCGAACGCCTTTAGATCCTGCGCCGTGATGCGCATCGCCTCCGCGGCCTCGGCCGCCTTGTCCGCGGTACGCCACAGGATCGACGCACAGCCTTCGGGGCTGATCACCGAATAAATGGCATGTTCGAACATCAGCACGCGGTTGCCCGCCGCCAGCGCGACCGCGCCACCTGATCCGCCCTCGCCGACGATCGCCGAGACGATCGGCACGCCTGCGTTCAGGCAGGCTTCGGTCGACCGGGCGATCGCCTCCGCCTGTCCGCGCTCTTCAGCCTGGATGCCGGGAAACGCCCCCGACGTGTCGACCAGGGTTACGATCGGCAGGCCGAAACGGTCGGCGAGTTCGACGAGGCGGATCGCCTTGCGATAGCCCTCGGGCTTGCCCATGCCGAAATTGTGCCGCAGCCGGCTCGCGGTATCGTCGCCCTTCTCATGGCCGAGCACCATGATCTTGCGGCCGCGGAACGTTGCAAATCCCCCCAGGATCGCCTGGTCGTCGCCGAACGCCCGGTCACCGGCGAGCGGCATGAATTCCTCGAACAGCGCGGCCACATAATCCTTGAAGTGCGGCCGCTCGGGATGGCGCGCGACCTGCGTCTTCTGCCACGGCGTCAACCGGGCGAAGGTGTCCTTCAGCAGCTTGTCGGATTTCGCCTGCAACCGCATGATATCGGCGGACAGATCGAGATTGCCATCGCTGGCGGTCTCACGAAGTTCGTCGATCCGCCCCTGCAGTTCGGCGATGGGTTTCTCAAAGTCGAGGAAGCTTGGCATCCGCGTCGGTTACGGGGCGCGCGCCGGAACGTCAACGTGAGGTCGCGTGCTCAGGATCGGTCAGGGGGTGGCGGGTGTTGACGAGCTCGATCAGTTTGCTCGCCTCGACATGCGTATAGATCTCCGTCGTCGCGATATCGGCATGCCCGAGCATCGCCTGTAACGCCCTCAGATCGGCGCCCCCCGCGAGCAGATGCGTCGCGAAGGCGTGGCGCAGGACATGCGGGCTGACGCGGTCGGGGGGCACCCCCGCCTCTGCGGCCAGCGCCTTGACGATCTGGTACAGGCGAATCCGTGACAAATGCCCCTTGCCGGAGGGGAACAGCCAGGGCTGATCCGCCGCGACATGCGTGCGCCACAGCGCGACGGCGGCACGCGCCCGGTCCGAGATCGGCACGAGCCGCTCGCGCCCGCCCTTACCGCGCAGGATCAGGAACGGCCGGTCGGGATGCACTGCGGCGCGTGGCAGGCTGACGAGTTCGGTCGCTCGCAGCCCCGATCCGTAAAGCAGTTCGATCAGCGCGGAGAGCCGCAGGTCGGCCGGATCCATCGGATCGCGCGCCACGCGCTCGACGATCGCGGCGAACAACCGGTCGACATCGGCATGACTGAGGATCTTCGGCAAGGGCCGTGCCGTGCCCGGCCGCGGCAGTGCCTTGCCTGGATCGTCACTGCGATGCCCTTCGTCGGCGAGAAATCCGAAGAACCGTCGCAAGGCTGCAGACTTGCGGCCGACCGTCGCGCGCGACAGGCTGCTCCAGCTGTCGGCCAGCCGCCCCAGCGCATCGCCGTCCGCGCGGGCCAGCGCGCCCTCGACGACGCGTGATGCGAGCATGAGATCGCTGCGATACGCCGCGATCGTGTTCGGCGCAGCGCCCGATTCCGCCGCCATCATCTCGAGGAACCGCTCGATCAGCGCCCGGTCGCTCGCCGCCGGCGGCGCGCGCTCGACCGCATTTGCCCCGGCGACCGCATCGGTCATGATCGCAACCGCGTCACGCGCGCGCGATTGCCTCGGCCGCGATCATACGCGCCTCGCCCTCGAGACCCACGGCGCGCAACGCGGCGACGATCCGGTACAAGGCCTCGGGCGGCATGCCGTGCCAGCTGGCGGTCTGCATGCCCGTCGCCGCGAGCAGCGCGACCGTCCCCGTCTGGCCGGCACGCGCCGCCTTGTCGAGCGCGCGCGTCCAGCCATTCTCGGTGCCGATCGGAACCGCCAGCGCCTGCGCCGCGCGTCGATATCGCCCGCGCTCAAACGGCCGAGACCGGCCAGTCCGGCGAACAGCAGACGCTGCTTCAGGGCCGAATCGCCCCGACCACCGCTATAGGCCGCAAGATCGCCATAGCTCAGGCGACCGGTCGCATCGGGATCCGCCAGCGCGATCATCGCCCAGCCATCGCCCCCCTTGGCGACCGTGCCACGCCAGCGCGCCGCCGTCCGGTCGAGCCCCGCGGACAGCATCGCGGCGACCATCCGGTCCGCATCGCGTTCGCCATTTGCGGGCGGGATCCGTGCCGCCGCCCGCGCGGTCAGCACCATCCGGGCATAGGACGGCCAAGCATCTTCCGCCTTGCCCCAGATCGATCGCAGCGCGGTCATCCGCTCTTCGGCATTGCGGTCGGCATAGGCGGTACGCAGGTCCTGCACGGTCGCGGCCACCGCGCTCTGCACGCTGTCGTCCGCCTCCGCCGCCGCATAGAGATCGACCAGCGCTGCGCTCGACAGCACGCCTTGCGCCGCGGCGGCATCCGCGGCGGGCAGGCGGTCGGCGATCGTCATCGCAGGCGACAGCGCGCGCCAATAGGTCGCCTGGACGCCCACGGTACGGTACAGCGCATCGGGAACGGCGACGCCGGTCGCCATCGCCAGGCCGAACCGCCACGAGGTCAGCTGGTCGACCGAATCCCATTCGATCGTGACCGCCTGACGCCCCTGCCCGCCCGCGCCGACGACCTTCTGCGCAAGCAGCATGTCGACGCCCGACGCGACGTTGCGGCGCCGTGCCGCGGTGATCAGCGTGCCGGCCTGGGTCGGCGATCCCGAAAGCCCCGCGCACATCGCCTGCGCCATCGTCCAGCCACGCGCTGGCGCGCGTTGCATCGCGCCCTCGACGAGCGGGCACAGTGCCCCCGGATCGCCCGCGGCGAGACCGGCATTCATCGCCACCTGATAGAGTTTGGGCGTGTAATTGCCGGTATCGACGCCCTGCACCACCGCACGCGCGGCGACGGATTCGCCCATGCGCAGCAACAGCCAGGCACGCTCGGCGGCGAAATCCGCGCCGTTGACACCGACCGGGGTCTCGACCCGCGACACGAGCGCCCGTCGCAACAGGATCGACATCCAGCGCGACGGGAGCGGCGCGCTCAACCGCCGCATCAGCGTCTCGAGATAGGGGCCCTCGGCATCACCGAACGCGTCGGCCGCAAGACCGCCCTCGCCGGGGCCGATCGGCCCCACACGGTCGAGTGAACGCCGCGCCGAGGCCGGCATCTCATATTGCGCGAGTACCGCCGGATCGATCGGTGGCGGCGTGTCAGCGGCAGGCGTCGCCGTCAGCGGCGCAATGCTGCCATCAGGTGCGGGTAGCGGCTGGATCGTCGCCATCCCGGCCGGCGGCGCCGGAACGGGAGCGCCGGGGGACGCGGTCGGGCCCGAAGACGGGGTCGTCGGTGCGGACCGGGCTGGTGCCTGTCCGGGCGGCTGGGACTGCGTCGGGTTGGCGGACGGGGGAGTCCGCCGCGGTGCAGGCGCCGGTGTTGGCGTCGTGTCACCGAAACCGGGCGGCAGAAGTGATTCCGGTCGGTCCTGCCCGATCGCCGGCGCGAGCGCGGCAAGGCTGCAGGCGGCGGCGAGCGCCGCCAGCGTGACCTTAGGACAGGTTCGCAAGCGTCACGGCCTTCTCGACTTGCGTCTGCGGGCGCTCCGTGGCGCGTCCGGCGAGCAGGAACAACCCACCGACGACGACGACCAGGATAACGACGACCGAGACTATCAGGCGGGACATACGCAAAACCTTGTAAAAGACTGATAGGACATTGGTGACGGATGCGAATAGGCATGCGGATGCCGTTTCCCCCCGCGCAGTGCCGCTGTATAGCGCGGACCGCGATGTTGCAAAGCCACAACCCGATTGCCCCCTGGAGCGGCCCCCCGATCGTGCTCGTCGGCCTGATGGGCGTGGGCAAGACCACCGTCGGCCGCCGCCTCGCGCACCGCTTGCGGCTGCCCTTCGTCGACGCCGATCACGAGATCGAGGCCGCGTCCGGCATGAGCGTGAGCGAGATCTTCGCCAAATATGGCGAAGCCTATTTCCGTGACGGCGAGCGCCGCGTGATCGCGCGGCTGATCGACGGCACACCGAAGGTCATCGCGACCGGCGGCGGCGCGTTCATCAATGACGAGACTCGCAGCCTCATCCTCGCCGAAGCCACCGCGATCTGGCTCAGCGCGCCGCCCGAGATCCTCGTCGAACGCGTCGGGCGTCGCAACACCCGCCCGCTGCTGCGCAACCGCGACGCGGGTCAGGTGCTTGCCGAGCTCGCTCGCGTCCGCAACCCGATCTACGCCAAGGCGCATATCCATATCGCGAGCAACAAGGCGCCGCACGAGGCGACCGTCGCCTCCATCCTGAAAGCCATCGGCCTATGACCGTCATCACCGTGAACCTGGGCGCACGGACCTATCCGATCCACATCCAGGCAGGGTTGCTCGAGGATGCCGGCGATCATCTGGCGCCGCTCGCGCGCGGTCGGACGATGGCGATCGTCACCGACGAGAATCTGAGCGGCCATCTGGCGACGCTGCAGGCGTCACTCACGGCGCACGGCGTCGCGAGCGAGGCGATCGTGCTTTCGCCCGGCGAGGGATCGAAGAGCTGGGCGACGCTGGAACGGCTGTGCGACCGCCTGCTCGACATCGGCATCGAGCGCGGCGATCACGTCGTCGCGCTTGGCGGCGGGGTGATCGGCGATCTCGTCGGCTTTGCCTGCGCCATCCTCAAGCGCGGCTGCCGCTTCGTCCAGATCCCGACCACGCTGCTCGCGCAGGTCGACAGTTCGGTCGGCGGCAAGACCGCGATCAACACGCGTGCGGGCAAGAACCTGATCGGCGCCTTCCACCAGCCGGCGATGGTCCTGATCGATCCGCAGGTGCTCGACACGCTGCCGATCCGCGAGCTGCGCGCGGGCTATGCCGAGGTGGTGAAATACGGGCTGATCGACGACCCCGCCTTCTTCGCCTGGTGCGAGACGAACGGCGCGGCATTGCTCGCCGGCGACATCGCACTCCGCGAATACGCCATCATCCACAGCGTGTCGGCAAAGGCGCGCATCGTCGCGGCCGACGAGCATGAGACGACCGGCACGCGCGCGCTGCTCAATCTGGGTCACACCTTCGGCCATGCGCTCGAGGCCGAGACGGGCTTCTCGCAGACGCTGATCCACGGCGAGGGCGTCGCGGCAGGCTGCGCATTGGCATTCCGCTATTCGGCGGCCCACGGACTGTGCCCGCGCGACGAGGCCGATCGGGTGGCGGCGCATTGGCGCGCGGTTCAGCTGCCCGACGGATTGGCCGGCGCGCATGTCGCCGCGGATGGCGCGACGCTCGTCGATCACATGCGCCACGACAAGAAGATGGCGGCGGGCACCCTGCCCTTCCTGCTCGCCCGCGGGATCGGCCGGACCTATCTCGACACGACCGTCGACCTCGCCGACGTCGCCGCCTTCCTCGACGCGGAGCCCCGCTGATGCCCAATGGCGTCGCCAAGCAGAACCTGCCGACGAAGATTTGCCCAGCCTGCGAACGGCCGTTCACCTGGCGCAAGAAATGGGCGCGAGACTGGGATTCGGTGATCTACTGCTCGGATGCCTGCCGCAAGAAGCGATAGCACAGCAGCACCGTCAGCTGCGCGCTGCGCTCCACGCCAGCCACAGCCAGCCGCCAATCAGCAACGCGCCGCCGATCGGCGTAATCGCACCCAACCAGCGCGGCGCCCCCAGCGCCATGGCGTAGAGCGTCAGCGCAAAGATCGCCGCACCGATGACGAACAGCCATGCCGGCCCCCGCGCCTCCGTTCGCACCGCGACCAGCGCCGCGACGACATGGATCAGCTGATACTGCGCGCCCGTCTTCAACCACTCCACCGCGGGACCGCTTGCACCGTGCGCACCGAACGCGCCCGCCGCGACCGCGATGGCGCCCGACAGCGCCGCCAGAACTGCGAGCATCATTGTGGATCATTCCCCCATGGAAAGCGCTGCGCGGTCTCGGTGCGCGCCGCACGAATGTCGCCGGCGGCGATCTGGATGCGCAACCGCTCCTTGTCGCGCGCCCGGTACGCTTCCTCCGCGCGATCGATCTCGGCCGGCGCAACGCCGAGCCCACGTAGCGCCAGCCGCGCCATCTTGACCGCCGATTCGAGAACCTCGCGAACGACATAGGTCGCCGGGCCGTTCTTCAGCTTGACGAGCGTGCGGCGATCGAACGCGCGGACATAGATCTCGGCCTTGGGAAACGCCTCGTGAATCGCCGCTATCGTCTCCGGCTCGATCTGATCGCCGTCGATGCACATGCAGATGAGTTCGGCGTCCGCCGCCCCCGCCTGGCGCAACAGGTCGAGCCGGGTGCCGTCGCCGTAATAGACCTTGGCGCCGAACTCGCCTGCAATGTCGATCATCTCGATATCGGTATCGATCAGCGTGACCGGGATGCCCTGTGCCAGCAGCATCTGACCGACCGTCTGCCCGAACCGGCCATAGCGACGATGATCGCATTGGCGCCATCGGCGACCGGACCCTCCCGATCGGTGCCCGGTGCAATCGGCTCGGTCCGGAACCGGCGGGTAATCCCCATCAGGAACGGGGTCGTCGCCATCGACAGCGTGATGATCGCGCCGAACAGGCTCGCTGCTTCCGGATCGATCAGCAGCCCCGCCTGGGCCTGTGCGAACAGCACGAAGCCGAATTCGCCGCCCTGGCTCAGCAACAGGCCGAGCGCGAAGGCCTGCCGCCAGGTCATCTTGAACGCCATGCCGATCGCCATGATCACGCCGGTCTTCGTCGCGATCAGCGCCGCGGCCATCGCCAGCACGAACAGCGGCCGCTCGGCGATCGCGCCGAGATCGAGCAGCATGCCGACCGCGAGGAAGAACAGTCCGAGCAGAATCGATCGGAACGGCTCGACATCGGCCTCAAGCTCATGCCGGTACGGACTGTCCGCGAGCATCACGCCGGCGATGAACGCGCCGAGCGCGGTCGACAGGCCGAGCCATTCCATCACTGCGGCGCTGGCGATGACCGTGAACAGGCCGGCGAACACGAACATCTCGCGCTCGCCCATATTGCCGATCAGCCGGAAGAACGGCCGCAACAGGAACCGCCCGGCGATGATCAGCCCGACGACCGCGGCGACCGTGTAGAGCGCTAGCAGCCATCCAGGCGGCGCATTCGCATCGGCGGGATTGCGGCTCATCGCCGCAACGATCGTGATCAGCGGGACGATCGACAGATCCTGAAACAGCAGGATCGAGAAGGCGCGCTCGCCAAAGGGCGTCCGCATCCGCCCCGAGGATTGCAGCATCGGCAACACCTGCGCGGTCGACGACAGCGCGAGCGGCAGTCCTAAGGCGAGCGCGGCGGGCAGCGAGAAGCGCGCGCCGAGCCACACGATCGCGGTGATCGCCAGACCGCAGGCAACCACCTGCATCAGGCCCAGACCGAAGATTTCATGCTTCATCCGCCACAGCCGGCTCGGGTTGAGCTCGAGCCCGACGATGAACAGCAGCAACGTGATACCGAGTTCGGCAAACCCGAGCTTGGCCTCCGCGTCACCCACCAGCCCCAGGACATGCGGCCCGACGACCGCCCCCGCGACGAGATAGCCCAGCGTCGCGCCGAGGCCGATCCTTCGGAACAGCAGTACGAACACCAGCCCGAAGCCGAGCAGGACCACCCCGTCGCGCAAGAGCGACGTCGGCGTGCCGTCATGCATCAGACATCGGTCCCGGCAGACGCGCTCGCAGGGGCCGTGACCGACACCTCCGCATGACCCGACGCATTGTTAGCCGCGGCCTCGGCCGCCTCCGCCGCCGCTTCGAAAGCGAGGCGGATCGACGGATGCCGCGCGGTATAGTCGAGTGCGGGTGCGAAGACATCCATCCCGGGCCAGTCGGGCGCATCGCCGGTGCGCGCGAGCCAAGCGGTGATCGCATCGCGTGCCGCCGCCAGCTCCGCAGGCGTCCGCCCGACGATGCTCGAGGCGAGCAACGACGAGGACGCCTGACCCAACGCACAGGCGCGCACCAGCAACCCAACCGCGGCGACGCGCCCATCCGCGCCCATATCAACGTCCACCGTCACGCGGCTGCCACAGATCGGCGAGCGGCGTTCCGCAGTCGCCATCGGCGCGGTCAGGCGCTCATGATACGGAATCGACGCGGCAAGACGCAGGATCTCGGCATTGTAGAGTGGGGCGTTCATGGGGTCGGCTCACTTGCGGTATCGGATCGGGAAACGTTCGGCTTCGTGCCGAACACCGGTTTGCCGCGACGGCGGCGATCGACGAAATCGGCAATGCTCGCGCTCGTCGCATTGAGCAGCGGATAGGTGCGCGAGCGGGTCATCCATTCGGGCCGCCGCGCCGCACCGCCACTCATCGTGTCGATCACCAGCGTCGCCAGCAGGAAGACGAGGCTTGCGAGGATCAGTCCCTTCAGCGCCCCGAACCCGAATCCGAGCGCGCGATCGACCGGTCCCAGGATCGAAGTCCGCGTCCGCGCGCCGATCGCGTTGGCGACGAGCCGCCCGCCGATATAGGTCAGCCCGGTGATAAGCGCGAAGGCGAGGACCGCTGCGCCGCTAACCGTCCCGATGACCGGCGTCAGCGCGGCCGCGACGGGGATGTGGAACAGCTTGAGCATCGCCACCATCGCGACCCAGGCGAACATCGAAAGCACCTCGGTCACGAACCCGCGAATCAGGCCGAGTACGGCGGCGCCGGCAACCGCGAGCAGGACGATGACATCGAGGGCGGTGAGGTTCATGATCTCTGGAATAGGGACGAGCGCCGCGAACCGCTAGTGCAGCCGCACGAACCGCCCGTTCATCGCCACCCCGCGGTCGCCCGCCCCGACGCCGGACGCCTCGCCCCGCCTCATCCCCGCCCGAGCATGTGGTCGACGAACGCGGCGAGCGTCTTGAACCCCGATAGCCGCATGCCGCTCTTCTCGTCGCTCATCGACGCGGGGACCAGCGCGCGCTCGAACCCAAGTTTGCTCGCTTCCTTCAGCCGCAGCGGACCGTGCGCGACCGGCCGGATCTCGCCCGACAAGGCCACCTCGCCGAACGCGACCGCATCGACCGGTACGGGACGCTCCGCCATCGCCGATATCAGCGCCGCGGCGACCGCGAGATCGGCGGCGGGATCCTGCACGCGGTACCCACCGGCAATGTTGAGATAGACCTCGGCCGACGAGAAGCTCAGCCCGCACCGCGCCTCGAGCACCGCGAGGATCATCGCCAGCCGCCCCGAATCCCATCCGACCACCGCGCGCCTGGGCGTCGCGCCGCTCGCCAGCCGCACCGTCAACGCCTGGATCTCGACCAGCACGGGTCGCGTCCCCTCCAGCGCCGGGAACACCGTCGCGCCGGTCATCGCGTCGTCGCGCGTCGTCAGGAACAGCGACGATGGGTTGCCGACCTCGGCCAGCCCCTCGGTCTGCATCGAGAAGACGCCGATCTCGTCGGTGCCGCCGAAGCGGTTCTTGATCGCGCGCAGGATCCGGTACTGGTGACTGCGCTCGCCTTCGAAGCTCAGCACCGTGTCAACCATATGCTCGAGCACGCGCGGCCCCGCGATGCTGCCGTCCTTGGTCACATGGCCGACCAGCACGACCGCGGTCCCGCGCTCCTTGGCGAACCGGATCAGCTCCTGCGCCGATGCCCGCACCTGGCTGACCGTACCGGGTGCGCCTTCGATCAGGTCGGAATGCATCGTCTGAATCGAATCGATCACCAGCATCGCCGGCGGTCTTGTCTGCAATGTCGTCAGGATGTCGCGCGTCGAGGTCGCCGCCGCGAGTTGCACGGGCGCATTGCCGAGCCCGAGACGCCGCGCGCGCAGCCGGACCTGGTCCGCCGCCTCCTCGCCCGAGACATAGGCCACCGACTGGCCGGCAAGCGCCATCTTCGCTGCCGCCTGCAACAGCAAGGTCGACTTGCCGATCCCGGGATCGCCGCCGATCAGCGTCGCCGATCCTTCGACAAATCCCCCGCCCAGTGCGCGGTCGAGCTCGGCGATACCGGTCGCCATCCGGTCCGGCAGCTTGATCTCCGCATCCAGCCCGACAAGCTGGATCGCACGGCCGCCGGTCTGCAGATTGTGCTTCGAATGAAACGGCGTCGCGGCGGTATTAGCCTCCTCGACCAGCGTGTTCCACTCGTGGCAGTCGGCGCATTGCCCGGCCCAGCGCGATGCGACCGAACCGCACGCCTGACACACATACCGTTTCTGAATTTTCGCCATCGCCGCGGTGTAGCCAGATAGGAACGATAAGGGAACAGCGATCACCCGCGCCGCGAAACGCCACCGCCTCGGCGACAGAGGATTGTCTGGCGCTAACCGACGGGCAACGCTATCCGCCCGAGCGATGCAGCCGACCGACCTCCGCGTGGCCCTGTTTAGCGGCAACTATAATTACGTCCGCGATGGTGCGAACCAGTCGCTGAACCTGCTCGTCGGCCATTTGCTGTCGCGTGGCGTCAAGGTGCGGGTCTATTCGCCGACGGTCGCGGAGCCCGCCTTCCCCGCGATCGGCGATCTGGTCGACGTGCCCGCGATCCCGCTGGTCGGCGGACGCGGCGAATATCGCGCCGCACTCGGGATCACGCCGCGCGTCCGCCGCGACATTGACGCGTTCGCCCCCAATATCGTCCATGTCTCGGCGCCCGAGTTTCTCGGCCATGCCGCGGTCGCCTATGCGCGCAAACGCGACATCGCGACCGTCGCCTCCTTCCACACCCGGTTCGAGACCTATTTCCGCTATTACCGGCTCGGCTTCCTCGAGCCGATCGCGAAGAAGCGGCTGACGCGCATCTACAATCGCGTGGAAGAGGTCCTGGTGCCTGGACCCAGCATGGCCGAGCTGCTCCGCGGCTGGGGCGTGAAGTCGTCGATCGGCATCTGGTCACGCGGTATCGATCACGCGCGGTTCGACCCGGCGCGCCGCGACACGGCCTGGCGCCGGTCGCTCGGCATCGCCGACGACGAGATGGTGGTCGGGTTTCTCGGCCGGCTGGTCAAGGAAAAGGGCCTCGACGTCTTTGCGGACGTGGTCACTGAACTGCGCCGCCGCGGCGTGCCGCACCGTGTCGTCGTCGTCGGCCAGGGTCCTGCGCGCGACTGGTTCGCGGGCCATGTCCCCGAGGCCGTGTTCGCCGGCTTCCAGTCGGGCGACGCGCTCGGACGCGCAGTCGCGTCGATGGACGTGTTCTTCAACCCGAGCATCACCGAGACCTTTGGCAACGTGACGCTCGAGGCGATGGCGGCGGGCGTGCCCGTGGTCGCCGCGCGCGCGACCGGCGCGGTCGACCTGATCGAGGACGGCACGACCGGCTTCCTCGTACCACCCACCGATATCGGCGCCTATGCGGATGCGATCGGCCGGATCGTGTCGGATCCCGCGCTCCGGCAGTCGATGGGCGAAGCCGGGCACGCCAAGGCCGCGGGCTATCGCTGGGACACAATTAACCAGACGGTGCTCGACACCTATTCCGCGGTGATGGCGCGCCGCACCGGTGATTGAATGCGACGCGCGGCCGTCCGGTTACGCGTCTACCCAATCGAACGTCAGCGGCGCCTCGCGAAACGCGAACCGGTCGAGATGGCTCGACACCACGTCGCGCATCCGTTCGACATCCCCGCCCTCGGGCACCGTCAGCGCGACGTCGAGCGTCTGGCTGTCCGCGCGCATTTCGAGCACCGCGCCACCCGGAAACGCGATACGCCCCTCCTCTTCGGTGAAGCGCACCTCCATCTTGTGGCTCCAGTGCTTGGCGAGCTGCTGGAGATACCGGCTGGCCGATTGCGTCGGCACGCGTGCGACCGACACGCTCACTTCACGCGCTCGATCTTCTGGACGACCTCGTCGATCAGCGCCGCCACCTGGTGCGCCGCCTCTTCCGAGAACCCGTCGCCGAGCAGCCGGTCCTGCACCGCATGGCGCAGATTGCCCATCGCGCGCCGGATCGGAGCGCGATCCGCACGTTCGCGATGCTCGCCGACCGCCGCCAGCCGCGCCATCAACGCCGCGACCTGCTCAGCATTCTCGTCGAGATGCGTGGTGCCGGCCGGCGTGATCGCAAAACGCTTCTTCGCGCCTTCGGACTGCTGCTCCTCGATCAGCCCCATCTCGTCGAGCAGCGTGATCGTCGGATAGACCACGCCCGGACTCGGCGCATAGGCCCCCCCCGGTCAGATCCTCGATCGCGCGGATCAGGTCATAGCCGTGGCGCGGTGAGTCGGCGATCAGCCTGAGCAGGACGAGGCGCAGTTCGCCCGCGTCGAACATCCGCCGCTGCCGTCCGCCCCCCGGCCGCTCACCCTCACCCGGCCCCCAGGCGAAGGCGAAGCGCCCGCCGCCCCGGCCGCCGCCATAGCCGCCGCCCATCGCGGCATGGTGTCCGTCACGATGACCGCATCCACGGCCGTGCATGTGCATGAACATTCGAATCTCCTGTCGAGCGCATCTCGATACGAACAAGATATATCTTATACAGCGCTTGGCAAGATCCCTCAAGATATATCTTTTGCATGTCTTGGGCAGGAGACGCGTCATCAGCTAGCGGAACGGGAGGCCAGGCCCAGGGTGGCACAGTCGTCCGTATCGACTACATTGCGAGCATGGCCGACCTTTTCGCGGGTTTCGAACCCGCCGCCCCACCCGACGCGCATCCCGAAAAACGCACCGCTCGCTGATCGCCTGCGTCCGCGGACGCTCGACGAGGTCGTTGGGCAGGATCACATCACCGGCGCAGGCGGGGCGATCGGGCGGATGGTGGCGGCGGGACGGCTGTCGTCGATCATCCTCTGGGGACCGCCCGGCACCGGCAAGACGACGATCGCGCGCCTGCTCGCCGACGCGGTCGATCTGCGGTTCGTCGCGATCTCCGCGGTCTTCTCGGGCGTGGCCGATCTGAAAAAGGCGTTTGCCGAAGCCCGCGACCACGCGCGACTGGGCAAGCGTACGCTGTTGTTCGTCGACGAGATCCACCGCTTCAATCGCGCGCAGCAGGACGGGTTTCTTCCTTATGTGGAAGACGGCACGGTGACGCTGGTCGGCGCGACGACGGAAAACCCGTCCTTCGAGCTCAATGCAGCACTGCTCAGCCGTGCGCAGGTGCTGATCCTCGAGCGACTGGGACGCGGCGCGCTTGAGCTGCTGCTGACCCGCGCGGCGACGCTGATGGACCGCCCGCTCCCACTCACGCCCGAGGCGACCGATGCGCTGATCGCCAGCGCAGACGGCGATGGACGGTTCCTGCTCAACCAGGCCGAGACGCTGTTTTCGGTCGACCTGCCCGAACCGCTCGATCCGGCGGGGCTGTCGAACTTTCTCCAGCGCCGCGTCGCGGTGTACGACAAGGATCGCGAAGGGCATTACAACCTCATCAGCGCGCTGCACAAATCGATACGCGGCAGCGATCCGCAGGCGGCGCTCTATTATCTCGGGCGGATGCTTACCGCGGGCGAGGAACCGCTGTTCCTGCTGCGCCGCCTGACGCGCGCCGCGGTCGAGGATATCGGCCTCGCCGATCCCCAGGCGCTGGTCCAGTGCATCGCCGCCAAGGACACCTATGATTTCCTCGGCAGTCCCGAAGGCGAACTCGCGATCGCCCAGGCCTGCGTCTATCTCGCCACCGCGCCCAAATCGAACGCGGTCTACAAGGCGCAGAAGGCAGCCTGGAAATCGGCGCGCGAGACGGGGTCGCTGATGCCGCCCGCCGCAATCCGCAACGCCCCCACCAAGCTCATGCGCGATATCGGCTATGGCAAGGGCTATGCCTATGACCATGATGCCGAGAATGCCTTTTCGGGGTCGGACTATTGGCCCGATGAGATGACGCCGCAGACCTTCTACGCGCCGACCGACCGCGGGTTCGAAAAGCGTATTGCCGAGCGCCTCGCCTGGTGGGACGAACGCCGGCAGGCCAAGGACGCCTAGCCCCGCATGAGTGACTGGAAGACGATCGAATCCCCCGCGCCTCGCCGGGTCGATGCGCCCTGTTTGCGTCTTCGATGACCCCCGATCACTTCGCGCAGTTCGTCGCGATCGACTGGTCCGGCGCGAAGGGACAGCGGCACAAGGGGATCGCCGTTGCGATCTGTGGCCGTGATCACGCCGCCCCGACGCTTGTCCCCGCGCCGGACGGGATCTGGTCACGCCAGGCGGTGCTCGACTGGCTGGTCGCACGCCGCGATTTGCCGTTGCTTGCCGGCTTCGACTTCAGCTTTTCCGCCCCCTTCGTGACCCGTGGTGCGCATCTGCCCGGTGAACCGCCGACCGCCGATGCCCGCGCGCTCTGGGCGATGGTCGACGCGCAGAGCGACGATGCCGATCTCGGCGCGGCATCGTTCATCGAGCGCCGCCGCGGCACGCATTTCTATCTCGGCGCGGCGGACGGGACCAAGGCGGATTTCCTGCACTGGCGTCGGTGCGAGATGCCGGACGACGGCAGCCGCAAACCTTCGACCGTGTATGACGCGATCGGCGCGGCGCAGGTCGCCAAGGCGAGCTTTGCCGGGATGCGCCTGCTGCACCGTCTCGACGGGCGGATCCCGGTCTGGCCGTTCGATGCCCCGCCGCGATCGGGCGCCGCGATCGTCGAAATCTATACCAGCATCGCCGCGCGCGCCGCGGCGGC
>NZ_JRVI01000035.1:0-23790 GCF_000783375.1 Sphingomonas sp. Ant20 | reverse complement strand
ATCCGGTCGGGCGCCCCACCCCAACCCCTCCCCTGAAGGGGAGGGGCTTTAGATGGAAGGAACGAGCCATGGCGACGACATTACGAGCACGGCCCGCGGCGCTGAACCTGACCGCGACCGCGCATGCGCGAATCGCGGACCTGATGGCGCGCGCGCCGGAGGAGTCGATCGGGGTCAAGCTGTCGACACCCAAGCGCGGCTGTTCGGGACTCGCCTATTCGGTCGATTATGTGAGCGAGGCCAAGCCGTTCGACGAACGGATCGACACGCCCGGCGGCACGCTGTTCGTCGATGGCGGGTCGATATTGTACCTGATCGGGTCGACGATGGACTGGGTCGAGGACGACTTCACGGCCGGGTTCGTGTTCCAGAACCCCAACGCCAAGGGTGCGTGCGGGTGCGGGGAAAGCTTCACGGTCTAAATTCTGCCGTGAGCTAATGTGTCCCCGCGAAGGCGGGGACCCAGACTGGGCTCCCGCCTTCGCGGGAGAACAAAGATCCGGCCGAGCCAAGGCGATGCCGGCCGACCGGCCGCCTTGCTTGCCCATCCCGTCCTGTGCCACTCCCCCCTGAAGAAGAGGGGATCTACGTGGCCAGTCTGTTTCGCCGAAAAATCGTCACCGAGCAGCCGCCCGAGCATCAGCTCGCGCGGACCTTGTCATGGCCGCATCTGGTCGCGATGGGCGTGGGCGGGATCGTCGGCACGGGGATCCTGACGCTGATCGGCGTCGGGGCGGGGCTCGCGGGCCCCGCGGTCATCCTGTCGTTCATCATCGCCGGCGGGATCTGTGCCTGCGCCGCGCTCGCCTATGCCGAGATGGCGACGATGATCCCCGCGTCGGGCAGCGCCTACACCTATAGCTATGTCGTGCTCGGCGAGCTGATCGCCTGGGTGATCGGCTGGAGCCTGATCCTCGAATATTCGCTGGTCGTGTCGACCGTCGCGGTCGGCTGGTCGGGCTATGCCGCGCCGTTGCTGCGCGGCGCGTTCGGGTTTCCCGAGGCGCTGACACTCAGCCCCGAGCTGGGCGGGATCCTGAACGTGCCGGCGATCGTCATCATCGCGGTCGTCGCGGGCGTGCTGTCGTTCGGGACGCGCGAGAGTGCGACGCTGAACGCGGTGCTGGTGGCGGTGAAGATGATCGCGCTGACCGTGTTCGTGTTCATCGCGCTCCATTATTTCAACAGCGCGAACCTGCAGCCGTTCATGCCCTATGGCTTCCCCAAGGCCGTCCAGCCCGACGGCGCGGAGCGCGGCGTGATGGCGGCGGCGGCGATCATCTTCTTCGCATTCTACGGGTTCGACGCGATCTCGACCGCGGCGGAGGAGACGAAGAATCCGGGCCGCGACCTCGCGATCGGCATCCTCGGATCGATGGTGGCGTGCATCGCGATCTACATCCTTGTCGCGGTCGCCGCGGTGGGCGCGTTGTCCTATACGCGGTTCGCCGGCTCGGCCGAGCCGCTCGCGCTGATCCTGCGCGAGATCGGGCGGCCGGGGTTCGCGACGTTCCTCGGCGCGTCGGCGGTCATCGCGTTGCCGACCGTGCTGCTCGCCTTTCTGTTCGGGCAGAGCCGGATCTTCTTCACGATGGCGCGTGACGGGCTGCTGCCGCTGGGCCTCGCCAAGGTTTCCAAGCGCGGTGCGCCGGTGCGGATCACGTGGATTACCGCGGCGATCGTCGCGGTGATCGCGGGGCTGTTGCCACTCGCCGAGATCGCGGCGCTCGCCAATGCGGGGACGCTCGCGGCGTTCGTCGCGGTGTGCGCGTGCATGCTGGTGATGCGTCGCCGTGCGCCCGATGCGGTGCGCACCTTCCGCGCGCCTGCCGCGACGCTGGTTGGCATCGTCGGCATTCTCGGCTGCCTGTATCTGTTCTTCAGCCTGCCCTCGAAGACACAACTCTATTTCGGCATGTGGAACCTGCTCGGGCTGGTGATCTACTTCGCCTATGCGCGGCCGCGGGCGCTTGCCGAATGAGCGGCTGGACGATCGGGATCATCGGCGGCTCCGGGCTGTACGGGGTCGAGGGGATCGAGGACGGGCGCTGGCAGACGGTGGAGACACCCTGGGGTGCGCCGTCGGATGCGATCTATACCGGGCGCGTAGGGCCTGTCGGGGTGGCGTTCCTGCCGCGGCACGGGCGCGGGCACAGAATCGCGCCGTCGGACCTGAACGCCCGCGCGAATATCGATGCGTTGAAGCGGCTGGGCGTGACCGATGTGCTGGCGGTGTCGTCGGTCGGGTCGCTGGTCGAGGCGCGGCCGCCGGGGAGCTTCACGATCGTCGACCAGTTCATCGACCGGACCAAAGGGCGGGTGTCGAGCTTCTTCGGCACGGGCCTGGTCGCGCATGTCTCGATGGCGGATCCCGTGTGTCCGCGCCTGTCGGGCTATGCCGCCGATGCCGCGCGTCAGGCCGGGGCCGAGGTCGACGACCGCGGCACCTATCTGGCGATGGAGGGGCCGCAATTCTCGACGCGCGCGGAAAGCCGGTTGTACCGCCAATGGGGGTGCGACGTGATCGGGATGACCGCGATGCCCGAGGCGAAACTCGCGCGTGAGGCGGAGCTGCCCTATGCGCTGGTCGGATGGTGACCGACTATGACTGCTGGCGCGAGGAGGCGGCGGGGGTCGATGTCGCGGAGGTGATTGCGCAGCTCGGTGCGGATGCGGCGAAAGCGCGCGCGATGGTGATGGCGTTGCTGCGCGCCTGCCGGCGGAGCGGCCGGCGTCGCCGATCGATACCTGTCTCGACAGTGCGATCATCACGGCGCGCGAGGCGCGGGATCCGGTGCTGGTGGCGAAGCTCGACGCGGTGGCGGGGCGGGCGCTCTAGCGGCGGCGTGACGCGCGAGGCTCTGGGTCCTGACGTTCGTCAGGATGACGGTTCGGGGAGGTGGTGGTTTGCCACCGGGTGCGGTGATCGGCGGAAGAATTGCGGCGATCCGAGGGCTCCGACACATTGGTGCAACATATCGGCGCGATGAGGTGGGGGTCGCCGCTCCCTCTCCCCCTGTGGACGGCGACGTGGCCGGGTTGTTCCCCCTCCCGGTCCCTCCCTGAACTACGGGGCGATCGTCATGGTCGCCCCGCTTTTTTTCTGCCGGGCCCGGGTCGCGTTCGAGACGCGCCGTCTGGTGAAACTCGCCATCCAAAACACGTCATCCCAGCGAAGATCGGGATATCCCTTGTAGTGGGCGACATGCGCCTCACGGGGATATTCCGGCTTTCGCTGGAATGACGGTAGTTCAGGGGGCAGGCGTCGTCCCGGATTGCGCCGGGACGACGTCGCCGGATCAGGCGGCCAGCTTGCGCAGGACGTAGTGCAGGATGCCGCCGTTGAGGAAGTATTCCAGCTCGTTGACGGTATCGATCCGGCACTTGGTCTGGAACGTCTCGCTGGTGCCGTCGGCGCGGGTCATCTTGACGCTCACGTCCTGACGCGGGCGGATGCTTGCCACGTCGAGGATGGTGAACGTTTCCGAGCCGTCGAGGCCGAGCGTCTTGCGATCGGTGCCTTCGGCGAACTGCAGCGGCAGCACGCCCATGCCGACCAGGTTCGAGCGGTGGATACGCTCGAAGCTCTCGGTGATGACCGCGCGGACGCCGAGCAGGTTGGTGCCCTTGGCCGCCCAGTCGCGCGACGAACCGGTGCCATATTCCTTGCCGGCGACGATCACGAGCGGCGTGCCGTCCTGCTTGAAGCGCATCGCGGCGTCGTAGATCGCCATAACCTCGCCGTCATATTTGGACATGCCGCCTTCGACGCCGGGGACCATCTCGTTCTTGATGCGGATGTTGGCGAAGGTGCCGCGCATCATCACGTCATGGTTGCCGCGGCGTGCGCCATAGCTGTTGAAGTCGGCCTTGCTGACCTGATGCTCCTGGAGGAAGCGGCCGGCGGGGCTGTCCGCCTTGATCGAGCCTGCGGGCGAGATGTGATCGGTGGTGATCGAATCGCCGAGGATCGCGAGCGGCTTGGCGTCGATGATGTCCTGCACCGGCGAGGGCGTCATGCTGAGGCCCTCGAAATAGGGCGGGTTGGCGACATAGGTCGACCCTGCGCGCCAGGCGTAGGTGTCCGAACCCGTGACGTCGATCTCGCGCCACTTCGAGTCGCCGGCATAGACGTCGCCGTAGCGCGCACCGAACATCGACGCGTCGATGTTGGCGTCCATCGTGCTGCGGACCTCCTCGTTGGTCGGCCAGATGTCGCGCAGATACACGTCCTGGCCGTCGGTGCCCTGACCCAGCGGCGTCTCGATCATGTCGGTCGTGACGGTGCCCTTGATCGCATAGGCGACGACGAGCGGCGGGCTGGCCAGGAAGTTGGCGCGGACGTCGGGCGAGACGCGGCCTTCGAAGTTGCGGTTGCCCGAGAGGACCGAGGCCGCGACGAGGTCGTTCTCGTTGATCGCCGACGAGATCGCCGGCGCCAGCGGGCCCGAATTGCCGATGCAGGTCGTGCAGCCATAGCCGACGAGGTTGAAGCCGAGCGCGTTCAGGTCGGCGGTGAGGCCGGCCTTGTCGAGATAGTCGGTGACGACCTGCGAACCCGGCGCCAGCGACGTCTTCACCCAGGGCTTCGACTTGAGGCCCAGCGCGTTCGCCTTGCGGGCGACGAGGCCGGCGGCGACGAGCACCGACGGGTTCGACGTGTTGGTGCAGCTGGTGATCGCGGCGATCACGACGTCGCCGTCGCCGATGTCGTGCTCACGCCCCTCGACCGCGACGCGCTCGGGCTGCTCCTTGTGGTAGAGCTTGTGGAGGTCGCTGTTGAACACCTCGTCGACCTTGTTGAGGCTGACGCGGTCCTGCGGGCGCTTCGGGCCTGCGAGCGATGCGACGACCGAGCCCATGTCGAGCTCGAGCGTGTCGGTGAAGACGGGGTCCTCGGCATTCTCGTCGCGCCAGAAGCCGTTGGCCTTGGCATAGGCCTCGACCAGCTCGACATTCTCGTCAGACCGCGCGGTGAGGCGCATGTAATCGAGCGTCTTGTCGTCGATCGGGAAGAAGCCGCAGGTCGCGCCATATTCCGGCGCCATGTTGGCGATCGTCGCGCGATCGGCGAGCGTCATCGACGACAGGCCTGGGCCGAAGAACTCGACGAAGCGGCCGACCACGCCCTTGGCGCGCAGCATCTGCGTGACGGTGAGCACGAGATCGGTGGCGGTGATGCCCTCGTTCAGTGCGCCCGTCAGCTTGAAGCCGACGACTTCGGGGATCAGCATCGAGACGGGCTGGCCGAGCATCGCGGCCTCGGCCTCGATCCCGCCGACGCCCCAGCCGAGCACGCCGAGACCGTTGATCATCGTCGTGTGGCTGTCGGTGCCGACCAGCGTGTCCGGATAGGCGATCATCGTGCCGTCGCCATGATCACCCGACGAGGCCGACGACCAGACGGCCTGGCCGATATATTCGAGGTTCACCTGGTGGCAGATGCCGGTGCCGGGGGGGACGACCTGGAAATTGTCGAGCGCCTTGCTGCCCCACTTCAGGAATTCGTAGCGCTCGATGTTGCGCTCGTACTCGAGGTCGACGTTATCCTCGAACGCCTTGGGCGTGCCGAACTCGTCGACCATCACCGAGTGATCGATGACGAGGTGGACGGGAACCTGCGGGTTGATCTTCTCGGGGTTGCCGCCGAGCTTGGTCATCGCATCGCGCATCGCGGCGAGATCGACGACGCAGGGCACGCCGGTGAAATCCTGCATCAGCACGCGCGCCGGGCGATACTGGATCTCGCGGTCGCTGCGACGCTCCTTCTGCCAGTCGACGATCGCCTGGATGTCGTCGCGCGTTACGGTGACGCCGTCCTCGAAGCGGAGCAGGTTCTCGAGCAGCACCTTCATCGAGAAGGGCAGGCGGCTGATGTCGCCGAGCTGTTCGGAGGCCTTGGCGAGGCTGTAATAGTCGTACGACTTGCCGCCGGTCGAAAGGCTCGTGCGGGTCTTGAGGGTGTCCTGGCCGATGGCAGTCATAGGGGTCCTTCCCGTGGGCGTCGGGCCGCCGGGCGCCGAGGGGAAAGCGGCCTATGGGACCGCGGGGGCGCGTAGGGGACCGACCTGAATGCGGTTACTGCCGGGGCCTTAGCAAGGGGGGGCGGGCGGGGGAAGGGCGGGTTTTGATTGAGACGCGGTTTCGCGTGCGCGACTAACATTGCGACCGACATTGCGACCGGGCCACAACCGGTTATGCTCCGGCTCCGTCGAAGGCCGATGCAGCAAGCACGCCGGAATGGAGAGGACCATAAATATGTCAGACGATGTCAAAGCCGCGATCGACAAGGGTGCTGGTCGGGCAAAGGCGGCGACCGATCAGCCGCGGGTGCGGCGAAGACCGCGACCGATCGGATGCAGGCGGATGCGCAGAGCGCGCAGGCCGCGTTTTCGGATCATTTCGGCGAGCCCGCCAAGCGCGCGGGCGAGGCGCTGAAGGAATCGGGACGCAAGATGGCGGAGAACGGGTCGACGATCGGCGCGAAGATGATTGACCAGGCCGAGCAGAATACGCGCGAGGCGTTCGCGGCGATGCGCGAAGCGGCGTCCGCCAAGGACCTGACCGAGGTGATGAAGATCCAGAGCGACTATCTGCGGATACAGAGCGAGCGCAGCATGAGCCAGGCGCGTGAGATCGGCGAGCTGATCATGCGGTTCGGGCGCGACGCGGTCACGCCGATGAAGGGCGGCTGATCATCGACCCGCGCCGGGCCGACAGGATCGGCCCGGCGCGACCGGCCTATTCGGCGCGCGGTGCGCCGGTGGCGGTGACGGGCCGCGGTCCGTTGGCGGTCGCCTCGAGCGTCGAGTCGCCGCCGAGCACGCGGTAGAGCGTGACCCGGTTGCTCGCGCCGACCAGCTGCGTCGCGACGAGGTTGCGCTGCGCGGTGTAGAGCGAGCGCTGCGCGTCGAGCGAGCTGAGGAAGGTGTCGATCCCGCCGCGATAGCGCGCGTCGGACAGGCGATAGGTGTCCTGCGCGGCGGCCGCGAAATTGACGTTGGCGGCGAGCTGATCGGCGATCGTGCCCTGGCGCGCGAGCGCGTCGGCGGTTTCCTGGAACGCGGTCTGGATCGATTTCTCGTAGTTCGCGAGCGCGGCATCGCGCTGCGCCCTGGTATATTCGACATTGGCGACGCCCGCGCCCGCGCGGAAGATCGGGTAGCTGATCGAGGGCGCGACCGAATAGTTGAACGCGCCGCCCGAAAACAGCGAGGTCAGCGCGCTGCTGGCAAAGCCGAGCAGACCCGTGAGCGAGACGCGCGGGAACAGCTCGGCACGCGCGGCGCCGATCTCGGCATTGGTCGCACGCAGCTCATATTCCGCCTGAACGACGTCGGGGCGGCGGAGCAGGATGCCGCTGTCGAGGCCGGCGGGCAGGGTGGCGACGGTCGGCAGCGCCTGCTCGATCGAGGCGGGCAGGAGCGCGGCGTCGAGCGGCGCGCCGACGAGCAGTTGCAGCGCGTTGATGTCCTGCGCGAGCGCGGTCTTCTGGGTCGCGAGGTCGGATTGCGCGGTGAACAGGATCTGCTGGGCCTGACGCAGGTCGGTGCGCGGTGCGACGCCGCCGCGGAGCCGCGCCTGGGTGAGGGTCACGCTGCGCTGCGAGCTGGCGACGGTGTCCTGCGCGATTCGGAGCAGGCTCTGGTCGGAGGCATAGGTCAGCCAGGCATCGGCGATGTCGCCGACCAGCGTCAGCCGGGTCGCACGCGCGGCGGCTTCGGTCTCGAAATAGCGGTTGAGTGCGGCACCGGTCAGCGAGCGGATGCGGCCGAACAGGTCGAGCTCGAACGCGGTGGTGCCGAGATCGACCGAGAAGGCGCTGTTCGAGCTGGACGAGCTGACGACGGTCCCGCCCGTGCCGGTCCCGCCGGTCCCCGTGCCGGTGCCTGTCCCGGTCCCTGTGCCGCCGGTGCCCGTGCCTGTGCCCGTGTTGCTGGTCGCGGTGCTGCGCGCGCCATTGCCGCCGCCCGAATAGCTGTAGCGGCCGCTCGCGTCGATCTGGGGGAGCAGGTCGGCGCGCTGGATGCGATATTGCGCGCGGGTGGCGGCGATGTTCGCGGCGGCGACGCGCAGGTCTCGGTTGTTTGCCAGCGCCTGGACGATGATCTGCTGGAGCCGCGGGTCCCGGAACACGTCGCGGTAGGTGAACGCCGGCAGCGCCGCTTCGGACTGACGCAGATAGGCGTCGCCGACCGGCCAGGATACCGGCGTGGGCAGCTCGGGCCGGACATATTTGGGGGCGAGCGAGCAGCCCGCGAGCGCGGTCGACGCGGCGAGGATCAGGAGTGGCGAACGCATCATGCGGGCTCCGGCCGGTGGGGGCCTGGTTGTTCGGGAGGGCCGAGCTTTTCGGAATCGCGACCGTCATGGTCATCCTCGCCGCCGTGGAAGCCGGTCGGGCGACCACGCAGCTTGGCGATGCCGTCGCGCGCGCCGCGGCGGACGAGCACGAAGAACAGCGGGATGTAGAAGATCGCGAGCAGGGTCGCGGTCAGCATCCCGCCGACCACCGCGGTGCCGATCGCGATACGGCTGTTCGCACCCGCGCCGGTCGACAGCGCGAGCGGCAGCACGCCGAGGATGAACGCAAACGAGGTCATCAGAATCGGGCGAAGACGGATCTTCGCGGCGGACAGCGCAGCCTCGATGACGCGCTTGCCCTTGCGCTCTTCCTGCTCCGCGAACTCGATCATCAGGATCGCGTTCTTCGCCGCGAGCCCCATCGTCGTGAGCAGCCCGATCTGCAGATACACGTCGTTGATGAGGCCGCGCAGCGTCACCGCGAGGATCGCGCCGACGAGGCCCAAGGGGATGACGAGCAGCACCGCGATCGGGATCGACCAGCTCTCATAGAGCGCGGCGAGGCACAGGAAGACGACGAGCAGCGACAGCCCGTAGAGGATCGGCGCCTGGCCCGAGGACAGGCGTTCCTGATAGGAGAGCCCCGACCAGGCGACCGAGGTGCCGGGGATCTTCCCGGCAAGCTCGGCGATCCGGGTCATCGCGTCGCCCGAGCTGACGCCCGCCGCGCCCGACCCCTGGATCTCGTAGGACGAGATGCCGTTGAACCGCGAGAGCGTCGTCGGCGCCTGCGACCAGCTGGTGCGCGCGAACGAGGAGAAGGGCGCCATCTGGCCGTTCGATCCGCGGACGAACCACTGGCTCAGGTCCGAAGGCGCGGCGCGGAACTGCGCGTCGCCCTGGACATAGACGCGCTTGACGCGGCCGCGGTCGATGAAGTCGTTGACATATTGGCCGCCCCAGGCGGTCGACAGCGTCGAGTTCACGCTCGCCTGGGTCAGCCCGAGCGTCGAGAGCTTCTGCTGGTCGGCATCGACACGCAGCGTCGCGACGTCGGGCAATTCGGTCAGGCGGATCGCGGTCAGCGAGGAATCGGCGCGGGCGAGCGCGAGCAGCTTGTCGCGCGCGGCGTTGAACTCGGTCTGGCTCAGGCTGCCGCTGTTCTGCAGCTGCATCGTGAAGCCGTTCGACGAGCCGAGACCGCGGATCGCCGGCGGGACGAGCGAATAGACCTGCGCATCGCGGAACCCTGCGAACGCCTCGGCCGCACGACCGGTGATCGCCTCGGCTGTATTCTCCTTGCCCTCGCGATTTTCCCACGGCGCGAACGAGACGAAGCCCTGGCCGGTATTCTGGCCGCTCGCACCACCGCCACCGCCGCCGCTGACGGTGAACATCGTGCTCACATTCGCCTTCTCGTTGGTGAAGTAATATTTCTCGATCTGCTTCTGCAGCGCGAAGGTACGCCCTTGCGTCGCGCCTGCGGGCAGCTGGAACTGGACGATGCCGGTGCCCTGGTCCTCGGTCGGCAGGAAGCCCGTGGGCAGGCGGAGGAACATCACCGCGAGCAGCGCGACGACCGCGGCATAGATCAGCAGGAACAGCCATTTGCGATTGACCACCGACTGGACGGCGCCGACGTATTTCCTCGTACCCTTTTCGAACGTGTCGTTGAACTTGTCGCCCGCGCGCGTGAAGAAATGCGCGACCTTCGGAAATTTGCGCTCGCCCCAGCTCTGTTCGGGATTGCCGTCGGCATCCTTCTTCTTCTGCTTGAGCAACGTCGCGGTCAGCGCTGGCGACAGGATCAGCGCGACGAGCACCGACAGGACCATCGCCGACACCATCGTCAGCGAGAACTGGCGGTAGATCACGCCGGTCGACCCGCCGAAGAACGCCATCGGCAGGAACACCGCCGACAGGACGAGCGCGATCGCGACCAGCGCGACGGTGATCTCGTTCATCGATTCGATCGTCGCCTCGCGCGGCGACATGTCGGGATTTTCCTCCATCAGGCGCTCGACATTCTCGACGACGACGATCGCGTCGTCGACGAGCAGGCCGATCGCGAGCACCAGCCCGAACAGCGTCAGCGTGTTGATCGAGAAGCCCGCGAGATAGAAGACGCCGAACGTGCCGAGCAGCACGACCGGCACCGCGATCGTCGGGATCAGAGTCGCGCGCCAGCTCTGCAGGAACACGAACATGACGATGACGACGAGGATCACCGCCTCGATCAGCGTCTTGATGACCTCCTCGATCGACAGCTTGATGAAGTTGGTCGTGTCGTTGGCGTAAGCGAATTTGAGGCCGGGCGGGAAGCTCTTGGCGGACTTCTCGACATAGGCCTTGACCAGCTCGGCGGTCTTGAGCGCGTCGGCGCCGGGGGCCAGCAGCACCGCGATGCCCGCGCCCGGATGCGCGTTGACGCGGCTGCGCGCGTTGTAGTTTTCGGCGCCCAGTTCGATCCGCGCGACGTCGCGCAACTTGACCGTCGCGCTGGTGTTGGTGGTCTTCAGGATGATGTTGGCGAACTGCTCGGGCGTCTGGAGACGCGACTGCGCGGTCACGGTCGCGTTCAGCATCTGCGTGTCGGGTTGCGGCTGGCCGCCGAGCTCGCCGGCCGCGACCTCGGTATTCTGCGCCTGGATCGCGGTCGTCACGTCGCTCGGGATCAGCTGGAAGCTCGCCAGCTTGTTCGGGTCGAGCCAGATCCGCATCGCATACTGCGCGCCGAAGACGTTGCTGTCGCCGATGCCCGGGATACGGCCGAGCGGATCCTGGAGGTTCGAGACGAGATAGTCCGAGACGTCCTGGTTGGTCAGCTTGTCGGTCTCGTCATAGACGCCGACGATCAGGAGGTTGTCCGGGTTCGACTTGCGGACGACGAGGCCCTGCTGCTGCACCTGGGTGGGGAGGCGCGACAGTGTCTGCTGGACCTGGTTCTGGACCTGGACCTGCGCGATGTCGGGATCGGTGCCCTTTTCGAACGTGACCGTGACCGTCACCGAGCCGCGCGACGACGAGGACGAGCTGAAATAGATCAGCCCGTCGATCCCGGTCAGCGACTGTTCGACGACCTGCGTCACGCTGTTCTGGATCGTCTGCGCGTTGGCGCCCGGGAAGGTCGCGCGGATCGTGACCTGTGGCGGCGCGACGTCGGGATATTGCGCGATCGGCAGGCTCATGATCGCGCCGATGCCGCCGAGCATCACGATGATCGCGAGCACCCAGGCAAAAATCGGGCGGTCGATGAAGACACGGGATAACATAAGGGTCTAGCCGGCCTTTTTCTGGCTGGCCTTATCGCCACCCGAGGAGTCGCCCTTGGGCGCTTCGATCTTTTGCGCGGTGTTTTCGGGGACCGGCTTCACGCTCTGATTGGGGGCGATCTTCGACAGCCCCTGCGTGATGATCCGGTCGCCGGGGTTGAGCCCGCTGGTGACGACCCAATAGGGGCCCTGCGTCCGGTCGGCCTTGATCGTCTTCTGCACCGCCTTGTTGTCGGCGCTAACGACATAGACGGTCGCATTGCCCTTCGCGTCGCGCGCGCGCCCGCCTGCGGCACGAGGAAGGCGCGCTGGTTGATCGCCTGCGCGAACTTCGCCTGGACGAACATGCCCGGCAGCAACAGCCCTTGCGGGTTGGGGAAGCGTGCGCGCAGCGTCACGGTGCCGGTCTCGGTGTTGACCAGCGCCTCGGCGAATTCGACCGAGCCGGTCGCGCCGTAATCGCTGCCATCCTCGAGCTTGAGGCGCACCTCCGCGCGGGTCGGGACGATGCCGTTCTGGCCGAGCGAGCGGCGCAGCGCGAGCAGGTCGCCCGAGGCCTGCTGGATGTCGACGAAGATCGGGTCGAGCCGCTGGATCTGCGACAGCGGATCGGTCTGAGTCGCGGAGACGAGCGCGCCGACGGTGAACAGCGATCGGCCGATCCGCCCGGTGATCGGCGCGGGGACGGTCGTGAACTTCAGGTTGATCTGCGCGGTCTCGAGCGCGGCGCGGGTCTGCGCGACCGACGCGGTCGCCTGACGCGAGGTCGCGATCGCGTTGGTGTAATCCTGCTTGCTGATCGCCTCCATCTCGGCGAGCGGCTTGTAGCGCTGCGCGAGGATGCCCTGCGCCTCGGCATTGGCGCGCGCGCTCTGCAGGTTCGCCTGCGCCTCGTTGGCGGCGGCGCGGTAGAGGCGCGGGTCGATCTCGTAGAGCGGCTGGCCCTTCTTGACGAGCGTGCCCTCGGTGAAGAAGCGGCGACGGATGATTCCGGTCACCTGGGGGCGGACGTCCGAGCTTTCGAACGCGGTGGTGCGGCCGCTGAGCTCGGTGGTCATCGCGACGCTCGACGGCTGTATGACGACATAGCCGACGGTCGGGGTGCCCTGACCCGGCTGACCGCCCTTGCCCTTGCCTTTTGCGGCATCGCCGCCGCCACCGGAACAGGCCGCGAGGCCGATCAGCGCGGGTCCCATCACGCGTAGCGCCAAGGGGTAAGTCGTTTGGCTATCAAGTGGGGTATCCGCGATCAGATGAGGGCCGGCTAAACCATGCGGATGTACCAGAAGTATGTCAGTTGAAAAGCGGACGCGAAAAATAGGGAAGAAAGAGTAACCTGGTTTGTTGGTGGGGGTGTTTTGTGGTGTTTCCGGGGTGGGGTTTTTGCGGTCGGTTGTGTTGGCGAAGGTCGGGATCCGGGGTCTCGAGGGGATCGTTGGTGGCTCTGGATCCTGACTTTCGTCAGGATGACGGGGGGTTTTGGGGGGGGCTGTTGCGATGATTCCGCTGATCGGTTCGTATTCCTGATCCGTTCGTGTTCCCCAACCCATTCGTCTCGCCCCAATCCGTTCGTTTCGTTTATCCGTTCGTTCCCCCCCTCCGTTCGTGCTGAGCGAAGTCGAAGCACCGTCTCTTGGGGCATGCCCTTCGACTTCGCTCAGGGCGAACGGGGGAGGAGGGACGGGGGGCGGTTGGATTGGATCGGGGGCAGTTGATTTGAAAAGGCGCAACACATGATCGATGACGACAAGCAGGCGGCGGCGGTGGCGGCGGTGGCGGAGGTTCGGGACGGGATGCTGGTCGGGCTGGGTACCGGGTCGACCGCGGCGTTCGCGATCCGTGCGTTGGGCGAGCGGGTCGCGGCGGGGCTCGACGTCCGCGCCGTCGTCACGTCCGAGGCGAGCGGCGCGCTGGCGCGGCAGGTGGGTATCGCGGTGCTCAACTTTGCCGATATCGCGCAGGTCGACCTGACGATCGACGGCGCGGACGAGATCGATGCGCGCTGTTTCGCGATCAAGGGCGCGGCAATGCTGCGCGAGAAGATCGTCGCCGCAAGCTCGGCACGGATGGTCGTGATTGCCGACGGATCGAAGCGGGTCGAACGGATCGGTGCGGCGAAGCTGCCGGTCGAGCTGCTGCCCTTCGCGCGAGGCTATGTGATGCGCGTGTTGAGCGACTTGGGTGCGGCGCCGGTGATTCGGCCCAACTATCGGACGGATCAGGACAATCTTGTCGCGGATTGCCGATTTCCGGCACTCGAGGACCCGCACGCGCTCGCTGCGGTGCTGGCGGCGATTCCGGGCGTGCTGGGCCACGGATTGTTCCTCGACGAGGTCGATGCCGCGTATATTGCATCGAAAGGCGTCGTTACGCGACTGGAACGCTCGGGTGCATCCGCCTAAAGGCATCCTATGTTGGCAACCAGATCGGATGCGCGGCGTTCGGTCACCGTCTAGAGCGAGGCTTTCTTTCATGACCGATACCGCAACCGCCCCCACGATGAAGGCGGATCCGAACCTGCACGAGGACGGTTCGCCCGAGCGTCTGACGATCGATACGATCCGCACGCTGTCGATGGACGCGGTGCAGAAGGCCAATTCGGGCCATCCCGGCACGCCGATGGCGCTCGCGCCGGTCGGCTACACGCTCTGGTCGAAATTCCTGCGCTACGATCCCAAGCATGCCGACTGGCCCAATCGCGACCGGTTCGTCCTGTCGGTCGGCCATGCGTCGATGCTGCTCTATGCGCTGATCCACCTCGCCAAGATCGAAGAGATCAGTGCGGACGGCGAGAAGAGCGGCAAGGAGGCGGTCAGCCTCGAAGACATCCGGCAGTTCCGCCAGCTTTCGTCCAAGACCCCGGGCCACCCCGAATATCGCCACACGACGGGTGTCGAGACCACGACCGGCCCGCTCGGCCAGGGTTGCGGCAATTCGGTCGGCATGGCGATCGCCGAGCGCTGGCTCGCGGCGCGCTACAACAAGGACGGCTTCACGCTGTTCGACCATGACGTCTACACCATCTGTGGCGACGGCGACATGATGGAGGGCGTCTCGGCCGAGGCGGCGAGCATGGCCGGGCATCTGAAGCTCAGCAATCTGTGCTGGATCTACGACAGCAACCACATCTCGATCGAGGGCGCGACCGATCTCGCATTCGACGAGGATGTCGGCCTGCGCTTCGACGCTTACGGCTGGAACGTCATCCATGTCGACGACGCGAACGACACTGCCGCGCTGAGCCGTGCGATCGAGACGTCAAGGCGACCACCGACAAGCCGACCTTCATCGTCGTGCATTCGGTGATCGGTTACGGCAGCCCGAAGGCGGGCAGCGAGAAGGCGCATGGCGAGCCGCTCGGCGACGAGAATATCCGCCTCACCAAGCAGGCCTATGGCTGGCCCGAGGACAAGTCCTTCTACGTGCCCGACGGCGTGATCGAGCATTTCAACGGTGCGATCGCGGAGCGTGGCGCGAAGCTGCGCGACGAATGGGTCGCGCTGACCGACAAATATCGGGGTGCATATCCCGAGCTGTCGGCCGAACTCGAGCTGCTGCTCAAGGACGAGCTGCCCGAGGGCTGGGACGCGGACATTCCGGTGTTCGAGGCGGATCCCAAGGGCGTCGCCAGCCGTGATTCGGGTGGCAAGGTGCTCAACGCGATCGCCGCCAAGGTGCCGTGGCTGATCGGCGGTTCGGCCGATCTCGCGCCGTCGACCAAGACCGACATCAAGGGCCAGCCCTCGTTCGAGGCGAACAACTATGCCGGCCGCAACTTCCATTTCGGCATTCGCGAACATGGCATGGGCGCGATCGTCAACGGCATGGCGCTGTCGCATCTGCGCTCCTACGGCTCCACCTTCCTCGTCTTCGTCGATTACATGCGCGCACCGGTGCGCCTGTCGGCGATCATGGAAGTCGGCGCGGTCTGGGTGTTCACGCACGATTCGATCGGCGTCGGCGAGGACGGCCCGACGCACCAGCCGATCGAGCATCTGGCGACGCTGCGTGCGATCCCCGGGCTCGACACGATCCGCCCGAGCGACGCGAACGAAGTCGTCGCGGCGTGGAAGGCGGTCCTGAAGGACGCCAGCACGCCCGCCGCGCTGATCCTGTCGCGCCAGGCGCTGCCGACGCTCGACCGGACCAAATATGCGAGCGCCGACGGCGTTGCGCAGGGCGGTTATGTGCTCGCCGATTGTGACGGCACGCCCGACGTGATCCTGATCGCGACGGGCAGCGAAGTGTCGCTCGCGGTCGACGCGCATGAGAAGCTGGTCGCGGACGGCGTGAAGAGCCGGGTCGTGTCGATGCCGAGCTGGTATCGCTACGAACTGCAGGACGCTGCCTACAAGGAAAGCGTGTTGCCGCGGGGCGTGCGGGCACGCGTTGCAATCGAGATGGCCGGGTCGATCGGCTGGGACCGCTATGTCGGGCTCGACGGCGCGACCGTGACGATGTCGACCTTCGGTGCCTCGGCACCGCTCGCCAAACTGCAGGACAAGTTCGGGTTCACCGTCGACAATGTCGTCAAGGTTGCCCGCCAGGTTATGGAGACCAAGTGATGGGTGCGCTCAACGATCTCGAAGGCTTCGGCCAGGCGGTGTGGCTCGATTTCGTCGACCGGAAGTTCCTGGAGGCCGGCGGTCTCCAGAAGCTGGTCGATGAGGACGGGCTGACCGGTGTCACGTCCAACCCATCGATCTTCGAAAAGGCAATGGGGCACGGCGAGGCCTATGACTCGACGCTCGCGAAGTTCGACAAGGAGAACCCCGGCGCTGCGACGATCGACCGCTACGAGCATCTCGCGATCCAGGACATCAAGGCGGCGGCGGAGACGCTGAAGCCCGTGTATGACCGGCTCGACGCGAAGGACGGCTATGTCAGCCTCGAAGTGTCGCCCTATATCTCGGACGATACCGACGCGACGATCGCCGAGGCGCGCAAGCTGTGGGCGGCGGTCGACCGGCCGAACCTGATGATCAAGATCCCGGGGACGCTCGCGGGTGGCCCGGCGATCTCGACCGCGATCTCGGAAGGGATCAATGTCAACGTGACCTTGCTGTTCTCGATCGACGCCTATGTCCGCGTCGCCGAGGCCTATGCGGCAGGGCTCGAGAAGCGCGTCGCCGAGGGCAAGCCGATCGACCGGATCGCCAGCGTCGCGAGCTTCTTCGTCAGCCGGATCGATTCGATGATCGACAAGCAGATCGATGCACGGCTCGAAAAGGGTGATGCCGACGCGGATGCGCTGAAGGCGGTGCGCGGCAAGGTCGCGATCGCCAACGCTAAGATGGCGTATCAGTGGTATCTCGAGTTCCTGAAGTCGGATCGCTGGCAGGCGCTCGCCGCCAAGGGCGCGCAGCCGCAGCGGCTGTTGTGGGCGTCGACCGGGGTCAAGGATCCGAGCTATCCCGACACGCTCTACATCGACACGCTGATCGGTCGTGACACCGTCAACACGATGCCGCCCAAGACGATGGACGCGTTTCGCGACCATGGCACCGCGGCGGAGACGATCACCGCGGATGTCGATGGCGCGAAGCATGTGCTGGCGGAAGCCGAGCGGCTCGGGCTCGACCTCACCGGCGTGACCGGCAGGCTGGTCGAAGAGGGCGTCGCCTCGTTCGTGAAGGCGTTCGACGACCTTCTCGGGTCGATCGCGAAGAAGCAGCCGGCGACGGCGTAAGACACGTTCCCGCTCGTGCCGAGTAGGGATCGAGCGAAGCCGAGAGACCGTATCGAGGTACATGTCCCTCGATACGTCGTCTCGACACGCTCGACGTCTACTCGGGACGAACGGCAGGTATTTTCCAGCGAAAGCGCGGAGTGAATCATGAAGATCGGACTGATCGGCCTCGGCCGGATGGGCGGCAATATCGCGCGCCGGTTGATGAAGAACGGCCATGAGGTCGTCGCGTTCGATCGCGATGCGGAGGCGGTGAAGAAGCTCGCGGCGGATGGCGCGATCGGCGCGGACTCGCTCGACGACATGCGCGGCAAGCTCGACACGCCGGCGATCTGGTGGGTGATGGTGCCCGCGGGCGAGCCGACCGAGCAGACCGTGCAGGCGATCGCCGAAAAGGCCGCCGAGGGCGACATCATCATCGATGGCGGCAACAGCTTCTACAAGGACGACGTCCGCCGTGCGAAGGAGCTCGCGGAAAAGGGCATCCGCTATGTCGACGTCGGCACGTCGGGTGGCGTCTGGGGCCTTGAGCGCGGCTATTGCATGATGATCGGCGGCGAGACGGAGACGGTCGACTATCTCGACCCGATCTTCGACACGCTGGCGCCGGGCATGGGCGAGATCGTCCGCACGCCGGGCCGCATCGAGGGGCAGGCCGATCCGCGTGCGGAAAAGGGCTATATCCACGCCGGCCCTCCGGGTGCCGGGCACTTCGTCAAGATGGTCCATAATGGCATCGAATACGGCCTGATGCAGGCCTATGCCGAGGGTTTCGACATTCTCAAGGGCAAGTCGGGCGAGCATGTCGCGGAGGACCAGCGCTTCGACATCAACCTGACCGACGTCGCCGAAGTGTGGCGTCGCGGCAGCGTGATCTCGTCGTGGCTGCTCGATCTGTCGGCGATCGCGCTGGCCAAGGATGGCACGCTCGAAGGGTTCAGCGGCAGCGTCGCGGATTCGGGCGAGGGCCAGTGGACGATCGACGCGGCGATGGAAGAGAAGGTGCCCGCCAACGTGCTGAGCGCCGCACTCTACGCACGCTATCGCAGCCGGGTCGACCATACGTTCGGCGACAAGCTGTTGTCGGCGATGCGCTTCGGCTTCGGCGGGCATGTCGAGATGCCCCAGTGAGCATCAAGCTGCTCGTGTCCGACGTCGACGGCACGCTCGTCGACAAGGACAAGAAGGTCGCGCCCGCGACCGTCGATGCGGTCAGGCGGCTGAAGGCGGCGGGGCTGGGCTTCACGATCATCAGCGCGCGGCCGCGATCGGGGATGATGCCGATCGCCGAGCTGCTCGGCATCGACGAACCGATGGGCGCGTTCAACGGCGGGATCGTGTTCAAGCGCGACGGCACGGTCATCGAGCATCACATGGTCGATATCGACGTCGTGCGCGGCGCGATGGACATCATCGGTGACGCCCCCGTCGATACCTGGATCTTCGCCGACGACGTCTGGTATGCCAGCACCGACCAGGGCAGCCATGTCGACAGCGAGCGGAAAGCCTCGGCGCAGGACCCGGTGATCGTCGCCGACTTCACCGATCTGCTCGGCAAGGCGGACAAGGTGACGTTCGTCAGCGACGACGAGGATCTGCTGCGCGACCTGCACGCCAAGGTCGCGGCGAAGTTCGACGCGCAGGCGACGATCGTCCAGAGCCAGACCTATTATCTCGACATCACGCCCGTGGCGGGCAACAAGGGCAGCGGGATCGAGGAACTCGCGGACGCGTTCGGCATCAGCCTGACGCAGACCGCGGCGATCGGCGACCAGGCGAACGACATCGCGATGCTCAAGCGGGCCAGGCTGGCGATCGCGATGGGCAATGCGCCGCAAAATGTCCGTGACGTCGCGCACGAGATTACCACCGCGAACGATGCCGATGGCGTCGCGCACGCGATCGACACATTTATCCTGACTGGAGTTTCCGCATGAAAGAGTTGGTTGCCTTTGACCTCGACGGAACGCTGGCCGAAAGCAAGCAGCCCTTGCAGGAGCCGATGGGCGAGGCGCTCGCGGACCTGCTCGACGTCGCGCATGTCGCGGTGATCTCGGGCGGCGACTGGCCGCAGTTCGAAAAGCAGGTCGCGAGCCGTCTGCCCGAGCGCGCCGATCGCACCAAGCTGTGGCTGATGCCGACGACCGGCACCAAGCTGTACCGGTTCGACGACGCCTGGCGTGCGGTCTATGCCGAGCTGTTCGAGGAAGACGAGAAGCAGAAGATCCTCAAGGCATTCGACGAGTCGCTCGAGGCGACCGGGTTCGTCCCCGAGCAGACCTGGGGCGAGCGGATCGAGGATCGCGGCAGCCAGATCACCTTCTCCGCGCTCGGCCAGGAAGCGCCGATCGACGCCAAGCACAGCTGGGATCCCGACTTCGCCAAGCGCAAGGTGATCCAGGCCGATCTGCGCCAGCGTCTGCCGGGTCTGTCGATCAACATGGGCGGCGCGACCTCGATCGACATCACGCGCGAGGGTGTCGACAAGGCGTACGGCCTGAAGAAGCTCAACGAGGCGAGCGGGATCGCGCTCGACAAGATGATGTTCATCGGCGACGCGATCTTCCCGGGCGGCAACGACTATCCGGCCGAACAGCTCGGGCTCGACGTCGTGAAGGTGAAGAATGTCGACGGCACGCTGGCGGCGATCGCCGGGATCGTCGCATGCCTGAAGTAAGCGCATGAGCGTCGCGTTTCGCCGCGAAAGCGACGAGGAACATCTCGAGCCGAAATTCGAACAGCCGATCGCGCCGGGGCCCAATTTGGTCACGGCGCGCGGCCTTGCGCTGATCGGCGAGCGCGTCGAGACGATCGAGGCGGCGGTGGCGGCCGAGACCGACGAGGAAGCACGCAAGGTGCTGCTGCGCGACCTGCGCTACTGGCACACGCGCCAGACGACGGCAGAGCTCGCGCCCGAACCCGAAGAGGGTGAGGTCGGGATCGGATCGTCGGTGCGCGTGCGGATGAACGGCGCGGAGCGGACGATCGCGATCGTCGGCGGCGACGAGGCGGAGCCGGGCGAGGATCGCCTCGCTTTCTCCGCCCCGCTCGCACGCGCGCTGATGGGCGCCGCGGTGGGCGAGACGGTGGCGTTTGCCGGCAAGGCGGATGCGATCGAGATAGTGGAGATCGCATAATGGCCGAGGCGAAATTCGAACGGCACCGCCAGCCCTGGACCCAGGACGAGATCCAGAAGCTGCACACGCTCGCCAAGAAGGGCATGGCGCTGAAGGCGATCGCCAAGGCGCTGACGCGGAGCGAGGAATCGGTGAAGACGCGCGCGAAGGAAGATTCGCTGAATATCGCGAAGCTGCGGTGATTTTTCCGTTGCCCTGATTTTTGTCAGGATGACGATTCTAGAATTCACCACCCCGGCGGAGGCCGGGGTCCAGTTGGGGAGGTGGGGGTAAGGCGGCGCGCGACGTGCGTCATTGCCGTCCCCCAACTGGGCCCCGGCCTTCGCCGGGGTGGTGCTTTCGTTAGGAGCAGGTGGCGCCTATAAGGGCGATCCCGAACGCGCTGAATCCGGCCTTGTTCTCCCGCGAAGGCGGGAGCCCGGATCCTCGCCTTCGCGGGGAAACACCTTTGACCAGCGGCCTGCACCCCGCGCCGCACGGAGCGAACCTTGTCCGATTACGACGCGATCATCCTCGGGGCAGGCGCCGCCGGGCTCATGTGCGCCGCGGTCGCGGGGCAGCGCGGGCGGCGGATCCTGCTCGTCGATCATGCCGAGCAGGCGGGGAAGAAGATCCTGATCTCGGGCGGCGGGCGGTGCAACTTCACCAACATGCACACCGCCGCCGACCGCTATATCTCCGCCAATCCGCATTTCGCCAAGTCCGCGCTCGGCCGTTACACCGCGCAGGATTTCCTCGCGCTCGTCGAGAGTTACGGGATCGCGTGGCACGAAAAGACGCTGGGGCAGCTGTTCTGCGACGGCTCGGCGAAGCAGATCGTCGAGATGCTGCTCGACGAATGCGACAAGGGGCGGGTCGATCTGTCGCTCGGGCGCGCGGTCACTGCGGTCGAGCATGGCGATGGCGGCTACCGCGTCGCGATCGACGGCCGCGCGGTCACCGCCCCCGCGCTGGTGATCGCGACCGGTGGGCCGTCGATCCCGAAAATGGGCGCGACCGGTTTTGCCTATGATCTGGCGCGGCAATTCGGATTGAAGGTGGTCGAGCCGCGGCCCGCGCTCGTCCCGCTGACGCTCGGCGGCGACGAGATCCTGTTTCGCGAATTGTCGGGCGTCGCCGCCGATGTCGTTGCGACGGCCGGCAAGGCCGCGTTTCGCGAGGCGGCGCTGTTCACGCATCGCGGACTGTCGGGCCCGGCGATCCTGCAGGCCTCGTCCTATTGGCGGCACGGCCAGCCGGTGGGCATCGATTTCGTCCCCGACCGCGACTCCGGCTGGCTCCCCGCGGCGAAGCGCACCACGCCGCGCACGACGCTGCGCAAGCTGCTCGGGGGGACGCTGCCTGACCGACTCGCCGAGACGCTGAGCGAGCGGCTGGGGATGACGGGGGAGATTTCCACGCTCACCGATCGCCGGCTCCAGGATGCGGAGCGTGCGCTAAGCCATTGGCAATTCACGCCAAATGGCAGCGAAGGCTATGCCAAGGCGGAGGTGACGGCGGGCGGAATCAGCACTGCTGAGCTTTCTTCACAAACAATGGAAGCCAAACGCGTAAAAAACCTGTATGCGGTCGGCGAAGCGGTCGATGTCACAGGGTGGCTCGGCGGCTACAACTTCCAATGGGCATGGGCGAGCGGGTGGGCCGCGGGCCAAGTCCTGTAGGGACCACCACGCCAGTGCTTTGCCGTAGCGTCAAGCCGGCCACCAATTAGGACGTACATGCCTTTTTCAAATATTCCGTCGCTTCTTTCCGAAGCGCTCGCCGCGCGTGGCTATACCGCGCTCACCCCCCGTCCAGGCGCATGTGATCGAGGAGAATGCGGTCGGTCGCGATCTGGTCGTGTCGGCACAGACCGGCTCGGGCAAGACCGTCGCGTTCGGCCTGGCGATGGCCGGCGAACTGCTCGGTGAAGCGGGTGAGGACGGCGTCCAGCGCCTGCCGGCGCCGCACAAGCCGCTCGTCCTGTGCATCGCACCGACGCGCGAACTCGCGCTGCAGGTCAGCCGCGAGCTGATGTGGCTCTATGCCAAGGCCGGCGCGCGCATCTCGACCTGTGTCGGCGGGATGGACGCGTCGAAGGAGCGTCGCAGCCTCGCACACGGCGCGCATATCGTCGTCGGGACGCCCGGCCGTCTGCGCGACCATCTCGAGCGTGGCGCGCTCGACCTGTCGGCCCTGAAGGTCGCGGTGCTCGACGAGGCCGACGAGATGCTCGACATGGGCTTCCGCGAGGATCTCGAGCAGATCCTCGACGCGTCGCCCGAGCAGCGCCGTACCCTGCTGTTCTCGGCGACGATGCCGCGGCCGATCGTCGCGCTCGCCAAGCGCTACCAGAAGGATGCGCTGCGCATCTCGACCGTCGGCGAGGATCGCGGTCATGGCGACATCTCGTACCAGGCCGTCACGGTCTCGCCGTCCGAGATCGAGCATGCGGTGATCAACCTGCTGCGCTTCCACGAGGCGGAGACGGCGATGCTGTTCTGCGCGACCCGCGATAACGTGCGCCATCTGCACGCGAGCCTGGTCGAGCGTGGCTTTGCCGCGGTCGCGCTGTCGGGCGAGCATTCGCAGAACGAGCGTAACGCCGCGCTCCAGGCACTGCGCGACCGTCGTGCACGCGTCTGCGTGGCGACCGACGTCGCCGCGCGCGGCATCGATCTGCCGACGCTCAGCCTCGTCGTGCACGTCGAACTGCCACGCGATGCCGAGACGCTGCAGCATCGCTCGGGTCGTACCGGTCGTGCGGGCAAGAAGGGCACCGCCGTGCTGATCGTGCCGTTCCCGCGTCGCCGTCGCGTCGACATGATGCTGAAAGGTGCGAAGATCAACGCGGAGTGGGTCAACGCCCCGACCGCCGAGGACATCCGCAAGAACGACCATGAGCGGTTGATCACGATGCTGATGCAGCCGGTCGAGGTCGAGGACGAGGATCGCGAGCTCGCGACCCGCCTGATGGCCGAGAAGACCCCTGAGGATATCGCCGCGGCGCTGGTCCACATGCACCGCGCGACGATGCCGCAGGCCGAGGATCTGATCGACCAGAGCAAGCAGTCGGTCAGCGACGATCGTTCGCAGGGGCCGCGCGCGGGCTTCGAGGACACCGTCTGGTTCCGCATGGATATCGGTCGTCGCCAGAACGCCGATCCGCGCTGGATCCTGCCGCTGATCTGCCGTCGCGGGCACATCACCAAGTCCGAGATCGGTGCGATCCGCATCGGCCCGAACGAGACCGCGTTCGAGATCCCGCGTGCCGTCGCGTCGCGCTTCTCGGCAGCGATCCAGCGTACCGCGCAGGCGGGCGAAGAGGAGAGCGGCGTCGCGATCGAGGCGATGCAGGGCGCGCCCGAAAGCACCGCACGCCATGCCGGCGGCGGTGGCCGCAGCAACG
>NZ_JRVI01000034.1:49316-76848 GCF_000783375.1 Sphingomonas sp. Ant20 | reverse complement strand
CGCCGAGCGGCTAACCGGCGCGCTGCTCGACCGGCTGACCCACCACGCCACCATCCTGACCATGAATGGCGACAGCTACCGCCTCAAGCAGTCCACCGGACGCCGGCGCCGCGGGGCGGAGCAAAACCAGGCCAGCGTCCTGTCCGACCCGGACACCGGTGAGATACTATCTTCCTGACACTCAGACCGAGGACGGCAACGATATGAAAAGGGCCCCGATCGGGGCCCTTTTCATATCGTCAGCGCACGCCTCAGGTGGCCTGCTTTTACTCCGCCCCGCTGGCCTGCTTTTGCTCCGCCGTTGACAGGCTTGTACATCCCGTCAGCTCCCGTCTGATAAACGTTCGGATGCGATCCGCTTCGCCGCTCGCGGATGATCGACCATGATCGATTGTCGCATCCGCAACCGCGGGAATCTGAGACTGGTCCCTTGCGGTCCTGCCGCCACACGATCCGACATCAGAACCTCACCATCCTCTTTGATTACTGTCGCATGTGGACGTGCTTCGAGCTCGGCCGGCTACCCCGTCGTCGTGCCTGCACGATCTGGTCGATACGGTCGCTCGTACGTTTCCGAAAGTCAATCACCGACGGTCACGAAGTCGTGAGGCGTGTCCTACATACGTGCTTGACTCACAATAACAAACGTCCGAACGTTTGTTACAGCTGAATAGAGCCCACAGCCGGTCAGCGAAAACGAAAGCCTCCTTGCACTCTGCGCCTGCGCACGGACACGCCAGGCGTCTCGAATTGCGTCGGAGGCTCGTCAGGGAGAGGAAAATCTGAATGCGGAACAGACACTTCGCGCGGTCGGCGTTCTTCGTGGCCAGTCTACTTGCCAGCGGCGCAGCCGTTCTGACGGCCGCGCAGGCCCAAACGGTACCCAGCGCCCAGCCGATCCAGCGAGCGGGGGAAAGTCCGACAGCGATCGCAGTCGACGCCCCTGAGGCTCCTGCAACGGCAGAGGCTGCCGGGGTCGGAGACATCATCGTGACCGCACAGCGACGCAGCCAGGCGATCAATTCGGTCGGTATGGCGATATCTGCGCTCGGATCGGATCAGCTGACCGCCAAGGGCATATCGGATGTCGCGGATCTTGCCCGAGTGGTGCCAGGCTTCAGCTTCTCCTCAAGCCAGAAGGGTGCGCCGATCTACACGCTGCGGGGCGTCGGCTTCTACGAGGAGTCCTTGGGGGCGTCGCCAGCCGTCAGCGTCTACGTGGACGAGGTGGGCTATGCCTTTCCGATAATGGCCAAGGCGGCGACCATGGATCTCGAGCGGGTAGAGGTTCTGAAGGGGCCGCAGGGCACCCTTTTCGGCCAGAACTCGACCGGCGGCGCGATCAACTACATCGCTGCCAAGCCGACGGACACCTTCCGTGCCGGTGTGAACGCCAGCGCTGCTCGCTTCGGCCGCTTCTCCACCGACGGCTTCGTCTCAGGCCCCCTGTCCGAAACGCTGGCCATGCGCATCTCGTACGCGGTCGATCAGGGAGGGGCATGGCAGAGAGCACAGACGTCCAGGCGCAGGAACGGCGATCTCGACGTGGTGAAGCTGCGCGTCCTGACCGAGTGGAAGCCAAGCTCACGGTTCTCCGCATCTCTCAATCTCAACGTGTGGCGCGACAAGTCCGACAGTCTTGCCGCGGCACTCCTCGCCGTCACGCCTCAGACCCCTGCGAGAGCCACTGCGCAGATCCTGTCGCAGAAACCCGTACCTCTGCGCCTCGGTCGCGTGGACTTCGGTCCCTACGGCGCGCTTAGAACAGATCAGAAGTTCTATCAGGCGGCGCTGCGTCTGGAGTACGAGGTATCCGATGGCCTGGCGTTCACTTCGGTGACGAACACGGCCCATTTCCGGCAGAATGACTTTCGGGACACTGATGGCAGTCCCATTTCGATCACAGAAGTCCGACAAGATGGATCAATTGACAGCTTCCAGCAGGAACTGCGCGCTAGCGGTGACGTCTTCGCGGATCGGCTGAACTACGTGGTCGGGGGATTCGTCTCGAATGATCGCACGGCGGAAGACAATACGTACATCCTCGGCGAGAGCACCAGCGGTCGTGCACCGATCGCGTCCGGCTTCGGCGCAATCTTCGCCACCTTCGTCCCGACCCGCCAGAAAACGCTGAACAGGGCTATCTTCGGCAATGCGGACCTGAAGCTCACCGATGCTCTTTCGATCCACGCCGGTGCGCGGCGCACGTGGTCGGACACGGACTTCAACGGGTGCATGCGTGATACGGATGGAACTTCGCAGGGTTCATCAACGTGGTCCTTCGCCGCATCAATCCGGCGGCACCCGTTGTGACCAGAGGCGATTGCGTGACCGTCTCGAGCGCCCGGAGAACGAGCGGGCTCGTGATCTCTAGCCTCGAGGAACGCAACACCTCCTGGCGCTTGGGCATCGACTTCAAACCGATCGCAAGGACGTTGATCTACGCCAACGTGAGCAAGGGGTACAAGTCGGGCAGCTTTCCCAACCTGAACGGCACGACCGACGCATCGTATCGGGCGGTGACCCAGGAATCGGTCCTGGCCTACGAGGCCGGCTTCAAGACGGACCTTGGCGTGCGCATCGTACAGTTGAACGGTGCTGTCTTCCTCTACGACTACAAGGACAAGCAGCTGAGGGCGCGGGTCGTCGATCCGCTCGGGGTCTTCGGTGCGGTCGAGGCGCTGGTCAACGTTCCCAAATCGCGTGTCAGGGGCGCCGAGCTCAGCGCGACCGTCCAGCCGCTCCCGGGTCTCGATCTGAACGGCGCCGTCACCTATGTCGATACCGAGGTCACGTCGGACTTCCAGAACTTCAACCCTTTTGGCGCCCCCGCCAACTTCAGGGGCGAGGCGTTTCCGTTCACCCCCAAGTGGATGCTGCAGGGCTCGATCGACTACGAGTGGAGCCTGACTTCGCGTCTCGACGCCTTCGCCGGCGTAAACGCCAGCCACCGTTCTTCGACTACGAGCGCCTTCGGACGGAACGCTCCCGCCTCGCCGTATCCATACTCGCTGCTCCTCGTCGACGCCTACACGCTGGTCGATGGCCAAATCGGCATCGCCGATCCGGCGGGTCGCTGGCGGGTTACGGCATTCGGCCGCAACCTACTGAACAGATACTACTACACCGATGCCTTCAGGCAGATCGACAACGTGGCGCGGCACGTCGGTGAGCCACGCACCTACGGAGTGCGGATCAACTACAACTTCTGACCAGGCGATGTCACCGCATCTAGAGACCGAGCCGGCGTAGCCGGTGGCCAGTCGCATTTCATCCGCGCCGGATCTCGAACATAGAGGGATCCGGCGCGGCCACGCCGATACGCCTCGATCTTCCGGACCGACGATGCCGGAACCACAAGGAGCGTCCTGAACTGCCGTGGAACACAGAAGGCCCCCGGGCGCGTCAGTTCGTTTCGGCACGTCCGGCAGGCTCCCCCGAGCGGGACAGAATCCGTCCCGATACATCGCCGCGAGATCCGCTGTTCGTATGTTCTGCAGGACCGTTTTCCGACGTTGCTCCCATCGGACGCGGCGAGCGTAGGCGATAGCTTGTCGGAGTCCGCCCCTCAGGCTGTCTTGTTCAAGAGCATGCCCCGTTGTCCCCAGTCGCTCGGCTTACCCACGTCCTGGAAGGTGTCTGCAAGAGAACCTGCCACCTCCAACATCAGATCGTCGGCCTTGAACTGCGTCAGGCTCTCCGTCGAGCCATCACTGTAGGATACGACGGTGATCCTGACGCTCTTGCCGTCCTCGATCCTTCGATCGACCTCCTGCCGCGGCCCATCCGACGAGGCCTCGCGCCTCGGCCATTCCGTGCCGCCTGCGGCATCCGTCCTCGCGGGAGCAGTGGCGGTCTGGAGTTTATCGGTCTCCTCGCCGGCGGGCTTCGGAATATTCGCCGTTTCCCGGGCCGCACTAGCGGCTGAAAGCAGGGCCTGCATGCGCACGGTAGCGCCGATGGTCGAGGTATTGCCAAGTGCCATGGTCATACCTGCTGTAACGACCGATCGATCGGCTTCTTCAGTGGAGACTTTTTCTGGTGCAATACCGCACGGACGAGCGCGTCTTGCATGATCGGCGGCACAGGTCGCACGGCCGTAGGGAATTCGATGCTACCCGCTACCGCACCGTGCCCGAAAGGTAAGGCCACGATCAGCCGCCATTTTGTAAAAATGACATTTCTAGAACTATTGAAATGTTTTCCGGCTGTTCCCATCTGTCTCCCAGGATGACCATGAGTACAGGTCTCCGGCTCAGGAAAGTAGACATACAGACAGGTAGGACAGCACCATGCTTGCAGGCTTCGAACAGTCTCAGACCTCCGACGTTCGTCAGATGCCCCACGTCTTCGACATGCCCGATCCGCTCGACCCCGATAGCGGCGAGGATCTCCCGCTCCTCGTGACCCGCAGGCGCCTGATCCGCCTGGCGCTCGTGGCGGCGGAGACCGGAGCGCGCTTCCAGCGCGAGGGGCTCGACCAGGACCCCGTCGCATGGATGCTGGCGCCGCGCGAACTCTTCGGTGGCCGTGACGGCATCGAAGCTGCGCTGGGGCTCGACGGTTGCCTGCGTGCGATCCTTCTTCACGGCCTGTCGATCGGGCTCGATGCCGATCCCGCTACCGTCGACGATCTGCTGGACGACGAGTCCGGCCAGCCCTCGCCGCTGATGGCCTGACGACGGAACCCGGCAGGAGGAGGATCTGATGAAGGCTAGGAAGACGACGGAAACGCGCCGTACAGCTCCCCGGGCGGCTCGGCCGCCCGGACGGGTGTACGTGAACGGCCGCCCCGTGCACCAGGAGCCGTCCACAGGCCACGGAACGCCGCGTGGCGTGCAACGGCGGCCAAAGCGGGGCCGCAGCATGCGCTCCAGTTCGCCGCCGGAACCCCGCCTGTTCACCGCGACGATTGCATTCGTGGACGAAAACATCATGATCCAGGCGTTCCACGCCTCGGTCGCGACCCATTCCGTCCAGGTGATCCAGCGGCTCCGGGACCGCTTCGGCGACGACGTCATCCCGGTGGCGGAGCTGCGGCTCGGCTTCCACCCTGCCGCGCCCATCGCCGTGTCGCTGGTCCCGGCCGCGATAGCCGACATGATCCGCCTCACCGAGCGCAATGTCGAACGCGCGTCCGCCGCGTCGTTCAAGGTCGACATCGAGCAGCGCATCGAGATCTGATCACGCCGCGGGATGCTCCGGCGTGCGACTCCCGACTTCAAGGAGAACAATCATGGCAGGCCATGACGAGGCCGGAGGCCTTCATGCGTCCGGTGGCGAGGACGTGCGCGTACAATACCGTCTCGATCTTTCGGAAGGCCCGACGGGCTTCGGCGATTCGTCGTCGACACTCGTTGGAATCGCCGTGGACGTGGAGACCACGGGCACAGTGGTCGACACGGGGGCGATCATCGAGCTGGCGATGCGTAGGTTCCGCTTCGACGCCGACGGCGTGATCACGCATATCGACCGTGGGTACTGCTGGCGTGAAGATCCGGGTGTCCCCATCCCGCCCGAGGTCGTCCGGCTCACGGGTCTGACGGACGAGGATGTGAGGGCCCGGCGTATCGACGACGAGGCGGCGCTCAGGCTGTTGCGCTCGGCGACCGTCATCGTCGCACACAACGCCGCCTTCGACCGTCCCTGGGTCGAACGCCGCCTGGAGGACGCGGGCGATTGCGACTGGGCCTGCTCGATGACCCAGATCGACTGGCGCGGAAACGGCTTCGACGGGCTTGCCCTTGGACATCTCCTCGGTCAGGCCGGATGGTTTCATCAGGCGCACAGCGGATCTGCGGACGTCGACGCCGTGATTCAGCTTCTGCGCCACACGTTCTCGGACGACACTACTGCCCTGTCCCGCCTTCTCGAACGCTCGGCGACCCCTTCCTGGCTCGTTCGCGCCGTCGGCGCATCCTTCGACGTCAAGGACCTCCTGCGTGAACGAGCCTACCGCTGGGATCCGGTACGACGTCTCTGGTGGAAGGAGATCTCCGACGTCGACAGGACCGGCGAAGAGTTCTGGCTTGCCGCGAACGTCTATGCATCCGGACGGAGCGCGAGGTCGATGGGGCCAGACTTTGAGGAGATGAACGCCGCACGGCGATTTCGCTGAACGACGGGCAACCTGTCGGTAACGATTCTCGAAGGAACCCGGTCTCAGGCGAGGATTGCGCCCATCAGCAAACTAGGCACCCTTGAAATCCGCTCGATCCGGTCTAGATTTCCGCTGTTCGACGATCACTACGATGGCCGCGACGTCTTTGGCGAACATGCGCATCGCTCAGTGTTCCGATGGGAACGCTGGACAAGGCTCGGGATGGCGCAACCCGCTCCCTACGCAGTCTCGACTGTGTGGCTGATCTAGCCAACTTGCGCCTGTGGAGACAGTACCATGGGCAAAAATGAAGGATGCTCGCACTGCCTGGACTCGGGTCGGGTCCAGGAGCCATGCGACGCTTGTGACGGAACCGGTTTCTCCGTCGAGGACGGCCGGATCAAGCGTTGTCAGGCATTCGGTTGCGATCAGGGCCTGATCTGGTGTGATTGCGCCGCGGAGATGCATTGGCAGCACTGATGCGAGTATGAGGGAGCCGCTGACCGTGGGGTCGGCGGCTCCAATGTCGGACCCGCGAATCTGCCGCGCCCGGGGCTCCGATCGCCAATAGACCGACCAGTCGACATGCACCCACGCCTAGCCGTCGCTCCGACGTATTCCCGGCCCATCGATGAGATTCGCGACACGACATTCGGATCGACTCGTTCGGATGTTTGCCGCTGAGCCTGCGAAACCTGCTGACAATGAAAGGGATGCCGAGTGCGCGATCGAGCACTGCCACCCGATCGTCACGGTCCCCCAAGGGACATCATGTGCCACCTGTTCGAAGCGATCCGGCTTTGCACCTTCCGCATGTATTCGTCCGGCCGGAGCGTCGTCCGGGCTCTGTGCCGACGGGTATTGCAGTACAGACAGGCGGCAACGATGTTCGCCTTCCCGTCGTCGCCCCCATCACGCTTCGGCGTCAGATGTTCGGCAGTGGCCTGAAGTCGACACGCCAGCGCTGGAGACAAGGCATGCGTCTTCGCGAAAGCGGCTGGATCTGTTCGCCACATAGGCTGCCGGCAATAATAGCAGCGTCCATTCTGATCGCGAAAGGACGCATCGCGGATCTTCTTTATATCGGGCATTGTTCACCTGCATTGGGTCCAATGCGGTGCGCAGCGGCTTGCGCCTACCGGGAAGAGCTTCTGCTCGCGCCTAAAGCGACTTCGTCGCTTCCTCCGTCCTCAGGTCCGGAGCTGAGCTTACCGACCTTTCGCCGCAATACGCGTAGCGGGTCCAGGGACGCAAGATGGCGGGCATCCGACTCCGGGACGTACGAGACGGATAATGTAACCGCCAGAAGACTGACAGCACGAGGGGGGTGACCGGCAGGAGCCTGCGGCGGTGACGGCGCGCGGCGGGAGTGCCGGTGGACGACGAACTTCCTACGGCCGGTGACAGATCGAGCGGGTAACCCAGGATGTGTCCTGACGACCTCGCTCGATGTGCCACTACTCTCGCCGGACCGAGATTGGACCTCGACTCCGATTGCGGTTCGAGATTTGAAGGTGATCGCAAGGCTGCCCCAGGATGGCAGTCGGCGCAGAGCAGCATCCGGGATGCCTTGCCTGCTTTCGACGCCAGGAGAGCTTTCGGCAGGTATTCGAACGACAGCCTGGGACATGCGGAGCGCGCTTTAATCCTCTGGCAGGCTTCATGGTGCACTGACTGCCACCCAGGGCGGTCGCCGGCGGATGCTGGCGCGCAGGACAGACGGGAGGACTACTTGGATACGAAAGCTGAGGTAAGAGAACGCGTGAGGGAGGTGAGGAGCAAGCGGCCGGTTGGATGCTTGGGGGCAGATCGCATGCTCGAGCAGGCAGTCGGTCACTACGGTAGCGGCCTCGTCGCGAAAACCGATCTCAAGGACGTAGTTCGACGGCTGGAAGCCGAAATCCGGGCGGAACTACCTGATATTTCCATCAGGCGGTCGCCGCCGACGGTGGCAGGCCGGCCGAACGCCGTCGGCCTGATGATCTTCGAGCCCCGTGTCCTGGAGATGGACGGGAAGCCCACGACCGTCGCGACGCACTCGGTACTCGTCCTGCGGTCCGCATCGATCACGATGTTCAATTCGGTACAGCCAGGGGGCGTGGGTCGCCATCTGTTCGAGCGGGTAGTGCAGAGGAAAGGGCACCTGGCCTCCCTTGCCGAGGCGCAACTGGCCGCGGGCCGGATCTGGCCGACGCTCATGTGGATGCGCAATCGACGACTGATGGCCGGCAGGGGCTCCATTCCGCTGGTGCTCGCGACCCCCTGGGCATCCGGCCTCATTTTCGGCGCTCTGCAGAAGTTCGACGACTTCGCACCCGGGACGAGCGGCCCGCAGATGGTGACCGTCGACTCGCACGGTACCCGGAGTGAGCAGCTGCACGACTTTTTTCGCCAACGAGAAGGGCGATCGGCTCTGGGTACGCAGCAACACCTTTGTGGGACGGCACGATCTCCACCCCGAGCAGCTCAGGCTCCGGGATACGCTGGAGAGGTACCTTCGAGAATACGCTGACGTCGTCGCATATCATGAAGCGAAATGGCAGATCGCCTGTGGGATCGACCGGCAGGAAATACACGAGGTCGGTCGTCTCTTCCGGCTTCCCCGGCCGGATCACGATCGTATCGCCACGGGCTTGGACGCCTTGGAGCGCATCATAGATTCCGATGACTATATGGCGCAGGCCGAGAACACTGCCCGAAGCCAGTCAGGCCGAGCGGGTCGTGCCGCTGAAGCTGTCTCCACCTAGGCAACGGCAGCGCGGCACGATGGAGTAACGGGTTCGGTGCAACGCCCCAGGTGACGATTTGATCGCGTTCCGAACCGTCGAGACGTCATTCCGTTGGCACTGAAGCCCGGCCGCTGTGACGAATGTCAGCGCGGATGCGCGGATGCGATAGAGCGGAACCGTTGTTCCGTCGTTGCATGCTCTCGGTCTACGCGCGTCCCGAAGCCAGCCATTTGAGTTAGCCGTGCCATTACCGTTTTCCCATGTCTGGCGGAAAATCCTGAAAAAAAGGATTGGAAACAGATTGTGATGAGTTTGCTCTCACATCGGTTATATTATGACCGTCAGGCCGCGACTTTTCCACTCACCTTCGAGTGGGAAAAGCTCGTACCATCGACAACTTCCGGTCGCGTCGTCACATAAGGTATTGCGAAAGATAAAAGATGGAGCTGAAGATGCATGAGAATGCCCGCGAGCGATATCTGCCGGTCGCGATGTTTCCCGCGATCATGCCCGTTATAATGTTACCGGGGATGAAGCTGATCTTTTCGCCGTATCTATATTACGGGATCTGGGGCCTCTCGCTCGGCTTGGCAATCGCGGGTGTTACCTGGATGGCAAAGGGTGCGTCGCGCCTAACCGCGAAATACGCTCGGTCTTAGAGCTTCGGTCCAGTCCCGTAATTCGACCCTTGGGAGGGTAGGGACGCGCTAATGGTGGTTCGCGGACGTATGCGCTGATCCAGGTGGGTAGCTCGCGTTCTGATGCGCGGACTGGAGAAGGTCCGTGCCGAGTAAAGTCTGACGGCACTCGTCTACGACCTCAGAGAGGCACCTCCCTCATCGGAGTGCCGGGGATGGTCCGGGCGGTGCCGGCGTGATCCGAGCTACAAAATCCACATTGCGACAGCCTCTCGCACACCGCGATCGCATAAACGCCAAGATGCCGACCTTGCTGCCATTTGTCGGCTCGGCACTCATCCAGGTTAATATCAAACGAGTTTTCGAACCATTTGTATCCCAGCCGAGATCGCGCGGCATTCTCGCGAGCAGCTCCTTTTGGGAAACGTCGCAACAAGACCGCCCTCCTGACGCAACCATTCGAAAGTCCGATCGAAGCAGGTATGCCGTTGTGTCGATCTGTAAGACATTGCTATCGAACGGTTATGGCCGAACGCAGAACCCCTACGGTGTCGATCACACCACAACAGCACGCCTTCATCGCAGACCGTACAGCATCGGGCCGTTTTGCCAGTGCCAGTGAAGTCGTCCGTGCGAGGTTGCGGTCGCTCGAGCGGGACGAGGTTTCAAGCCGTCCCCTGAACACCATTTCAGACCATACGAAGCAATCCTGATGTCACAGAACATGGTCGATAATGCCGGCAACGGCTCCGGGAGCGCTCGCCATCATGGGGAGATCGCCAGCTTGATCCGGTCGATGGACTGGAGCCGCCATCCGCTCGGCTCTCCCAGCTCCTGGCCCGTTCAGTTGCGGGTAATGGTCAACACAATGTTGAGTTCTCCCCAGCCGATGTTCCTGGCCTGGGGGCCTGACCTCTTCTCGTTCTACAACGACGCGTATGCCGAGTTTCTCGGTCCTCGCTGGACCTATGGCACCGGCATGCGCTTCCCGGAGCTGTGGTCGGACGTCTGGAATGACATCGAACCCATCGTGGCCAATGCTCTCGCAGGTGACGGCAGCCTCCACCACGATCTGCCGTTGACCGTGACCCGTCACGGCACCCCCGAACCAACCTGGTGGACCTTTTCCTATTCGCCCGTGCGCGATGAGAACGACAAGATCGTCGGCATGTTCTGCGTCACCAACGAGACTACCAAACAGGTGCAGGGGCAGGCTGCCGCCGATGCGCGTGAAAACCGCAACCGCCAGATTCTCGATAGTGCGACCGACTACGCCGTTGTCGCCACCGATCTCGACGGGCGCATAACTCGCTGGAACGAGGGCGCACGGCGAACGCTGGGATGGACCGAAGAGGAGATGCTCGGCGAACAGGTCGACCGTTTCTTCACGCCCGAAGACGTTGCCGGCGGGCGGCCGCAGATCGAGATGCAGCTGGCGATCGAAACGGGCAGTGGCACCGACGAGCGCTGGCACCAGCGCAAGGGCGGCGAGCGCTTCTGGGCTAATGGCGAGGTGACGCCGCTCAAGGGTGAAGACGGCAACACGATCGGGTTCGTGAAGGTTCTACGCGACCGGACCGAGCAGCGGTTGTCGGACGAAGCTCTGCGGCATAGCCAGGCCGACCTGGCGACCGCGCTCGAAGACCTTCGGTTCGCACACGCCTCGCTTGAAGTCGATGCAGCCGAGGCGACGGCCGAGCGGGATCATCTATGGGATACCTCACCTGATCTGCTGATGGTAACCAGCCCGGATGGCGTCATCCAGGCTGCCAATCCGGCTTGGGCAGACATCCTCGGCTGGAACTCGGCCGAAGTCGAAAACATGCCCATTACCGATCTGGTGCATCCCGACGACCTCGGTGCATTGCCGGCATTGCTCGCCAATCTGGCGCTTGGTCCGATCTCGGCAGTGGAGAACCGCTACCGTCACAAGGACGGCAGCTACCGCTGGATATCCTGGGTAGCAGCTCCTGCCGAAGAAGCGATCTACGCGACCGGGAGGCATATCACTGCCGAGAAGGAAGCGCAGCAGAGCCTGCGCCTTACCGAGGAAGCGCTCCGGCAGTCCCAGAAGGTCGAGGCGGTCGGTCAGCTCACCGGCGGGGTCGCACACGACTTCAACAATCTCCTGACGGTGATCCGTGGATCGGTCGACCTGCTGCGCCGCCCAGGCGTGTCCGAGGAGAAGCGCCTGCGCTATATCGATGCGATCGCCGATACGGCTGACCGCGCGGCGAAACTTACCGGTCAACTCCTCGCCTTCGCCCGCCGACAGGCGTTGACGCCCGAAATCTTCGATGCGGCGCAGAACGTCGTCGCGTTGCGTGACATGATGGGAACGATCACCGGCTCGCGTATCGAGGTGGCGATCGATGCGGGCCATGTGCCACACCCGATCAACGCCGATCGCAGCCAGTTCGATACCGCGATCGTCAACATGGCCGTCAACGCCCGGGATGCGATGAAGAGCGAAGGGCGGCTGTCGATCAGGGTCGGAAGAGTTTCGGGCATGCCGGCGGTACGGTCGCATTCCTTCATACCCGGCGACTTCGTTGCCGTGGCACTGACGGACACCGGCTCGGGCATCGCAGCGGACAAGATCGATCGTATTTTCGAGCCCTTCTTCACGACAAAGGGTGTCGGCGAAGGCACTGGCCTTGGCCTTAGCCAGGTGTTCGGCTTCGCCAAGCAGTCGGGCGGCGACATCATCGTCGAAAGCCGCGAAGGCGAAGGAGCGACCTTTACGCTGTATCTGCCGCTCGCGGTCATGCCCGACAAACCGGAGGTGGGTGCGGACGCCTCCGACCTGCCGATGATCGGCGAAGGTGCCTGCGTACTTGTTGTCGAAGACAATGCTGAAGTAGGCACCTTCGCTACGCAGGCTCTATCCCAACTTGGATACAAGACCCGTCTAGCCGTCGATGCTGCCAGTGCACTCGCCGTACTGGCCAAAGGGTGCGACGGCTTCGATGTCGTCTTCTCCGACGTTGTCATGCCTGGCATGTCGGGTATCGAACTGGGCCAGGAGATCCGCCGGCTTTATCCCCGGCTTCCGGTGATCCTGACCAGCGGCTACAGTACCGTCCTTGCCCAGAATGGCGCCCATGGTTTCGAGCTTTTGCACAAGCCCTACGCCGTGGATAAACTTGCCCGGACACTGCGCAAGGTATCGGATTGGCGTCGCCGTTCCTGAACCAAAGACGATTTCCGGCCGGTCCCAGACGTTCTCGTTCTGCCGATAGTAATTCTCGACCGATGCCGGCAACAGCAGCGCCTGATCGCCCGCGTGCCCCGCGAAATACGCCATGTCACTGTCATATGCCGGTCTGCAGCCCGGCAGCATCGCCGACGCGACTCGCGCATGATCTTCCTCCTGCGAATTAGCGGACGGGCTTGACCCTGTAGTAGCTACAGCCCCTACAGAACCTCCCTCGCGAGGTGTGATGACCGCGCTGCGCATGTCGGGGGTAGTGGTTTGCGATACGGGACGGGCAACTGGGGTTCGATGGTGTCGCCGTTCGTGTTTGTCGCCCTTGCCTTGATTCCGAGCGGTGCCGTGGGGCAGAACCGACCCGCTACACCGGCGCAGGCGACAGCCACCGAGGGGGCGGACGAGGGTGAGGATATCGTCGTGCAGGCGACCCGCACCGGCCGCCGAGTGCAGGACGAGCCGATCCGCGTCGAAGTGCTGGACCGGGAGGAGATCGAGGAGAAGATCCTCATGCAGCCTGGCAATATTGCCATGCTGGTCAGCGAGACACCCGGCATTCGCGTTCAGGTCACGTCGCCGGCGCTGGGGGCGGCGAACGTCCGGGTGCAGGGCCTGAAGGGTCGTTACACGCAAATCCTCGCCGACGGCCTGCCGCTCTACGGTGGCCAAACACCCTCGATCGGCCTTCTCCAGATACCGCCGACCGATCTGGGTCAGGTCGAGATCATAAAGGGCGCGGCGTCGGCACTCTACGGACCGTCCGCATTGGGCGGCGTCATCAACCTCGTGTCGCGGCGTCCATCACCGGCGCAGCAGGGCGAGCTGCTATTGAACACGACCAGTCGTGGCGGACAGGACGTAAGCGCCTACAATTCCGGCCTGCTGACAGATGCGATCAGCTACTCGCTGACAGGCGGGTTCAACCGGCAGGACGCGCAGGACATAGACGGAGATAGCTGGGCGAACATCCCCGGCTATCAACGATTGACGTTCCGGCCGCGGCTGTTCTGGGAAGGCGCGAGCGGTAACAAGGTCTATGCGACCGTGGGCGCACTCGCTGAGCAGCGCCGCGGTGGCACGTTGCCGGGGCGCGTCCTGCCGGATGGCTCGCCCTTCTCCCAAGACCAGCGCAGCCGGCGGCTGGACGCGGGCCTTAACGCGCAGGCACTGATCGAAGGCGTCGGCACGCTCTACCTGAGAGCTTCCGGCGTCACGCAAGGGCACCGCCATGTCTTCGGCGATCTTGTAGAGAACGACCGCCATCGCACCGTGCTGACCGAAGTCTCGCTTGGGGGCGGCACAGGCGGCACGACCTGGCTCGCGGGCGCGGCCTATCAGGTGGATAGCTACCGCTCGCGAACCTTTCCGGCCTTCGACTACACCTACCGGGTGCCAGCGCTGTTCACGCAGGCCGAGCAGAAGCTGTCGCCCGACCTGACGCTGGCGGGCAGCGCTCGCCTGGACGATCACAGCGAGTATGGCGCGCGCGTCAGTCCACGCTTGTCGATGCTGTTCAGGCTGGGACCGTGGACTGTGCACGCCTCGCTTGGGCGCGGCTTCTATGCGCCCACGCCGTTCATCGAGGAGGTGGAGGCGGCGGGCCTGTCGCGGATCCAACCGCTGCGGGGCCTTCGCGCCGAGACGGCCGACTCCGCCTCGATCGACTTCGGCTACGCTCGCGGGCCGATCGAGGCGAGCCTGACGCTGTTCGGATCGAACATCGACCACGCCACGCAGTTCCGCGACGTCAGCGCGACCCGCGCCGCGCTGGTCAACGCCGATGGCGAAACCCGTACCCGCGGTGCCGAGCTGCTGCTGCGCTATCATCTGGACGCGATCACCTTCACGGGCAGCTACGTCCGCACCGTCGCGCGCGAGCCTGATCCGGCTGGCGTCGGTCGCCGCCTCATGCCGCTCACCCCGCGCAACACCGCCGGACTGACGGCAGTTTGGGAAAAGCACGGGCGCGGCCGGACTGGACTGGAAGCCTATTACACCGGCCGCCAGAAGCTGGAGGACAACCCATATCGCACCGGCAGCCGCCCCTACGTCGAATTGGGTGCGATGGGCGAACTGGTGCTGGGCAAGGTCAGCCTGTTCATCAACGCCGAGAACCTGCTGAACTTCCGGCAGACTCGTTTCGACCCACTGCTGCTGCCCCGGCGCGCACCGGACGGGGCATGGACGGTTGATGCCTGGGGGCCGCTCGACGGCCGCACCATTAACGGCGGTGTCCGCTTCCGGTTCGGCGCGGATTAAGCCAGCTCGACACGCGCCTTGCGAATGTTCAGCCAGCCCCCGACCACGCCGAGGCCGACGAGGATCGCGGCAACCGCGATAACCAGCCCGCCGGTGCCGGCGCCGACCACGCCGAACGCCGCGGCTATCACGGCAATGTTGCCGATCGCGTCGTTGCGCGAGCATATCCACACCGAGTGCCGGTACGCTTCTCCTCCCCGGTGCCGCCAGAGCAGCGCGGCGCAGACGGAGTTCGCCATCAGCGGCGCGACGCCGACGATCCCCGCCGTCTCCGCGCCCGGCAGCGTGTCCGTCGCCGCCATCCAGGGGGTACAGCCTATCGCCCAGGGGCCGAGTAGAAGGCGCCCTTCGCCAGCGCGACACGGGCACGCCAGCGCAGCGCCATTCCCGTCACGCCCTGGCTGATAGCATAGTTCGCGATGTCGCCCAGGACGTCGAGCGCATCCGCCTTGAGCGAGGCGGAGTGCGCCGCCACGACGGCAACGATCTCGACGCCGAACATGCCTGCGGCGGTGGCAAGCGCGCCCCACAGCACGCTCCGCCACGCCCCATCGTCAACCTCCGTGTCCGCCGCGGCGCAACCTGCCATGTTGTCACCTCGCAATCATCAGCGCGACGATCCATGTAGCGGCTGTAGCAACTACAGGGTCAAGGGCATGGCGCTGACGATCGGCGATCTGGGCAAGGCGACGAACACCAAGGTAGAGACGGTGCGCTATTACGAGCGCATTGGCCTGCTGCCAGCGCCCGCTCGCAGCGCTGGCAACTATCGCACCTATGGCGCGGTCGAACTGGGGCGGCTGTCGTTCATCCGGCGCGCGCGCGATCTCGGCTTCTCGCTTGATCAGGTGCGTGCGCTGCTGGGTTTGTCGGACGACCGTACTTGCGACTGCGCCGGCATTGACCGCATCGCCAACGAGCATCTGCGCGAGGTGGATCGCAAGCTCGCCGATCTGGCCGCGCTTCGCCGAGAGCTGAAGGCGGTCATAGACTCCTGCGATGGCGGCACCGTCGCCGAGTGCCGAATCATCGAAGCGCTGGGACCATCCATCGACGGTCAGGTGCTTCCCAAATCACCGCGTTGTTGAGAGATTCCAAGGGAAAAGCCTCGGCGGTCTTTTTGGCCGTTCCCAGTCGGGACGCCGAAGATCCGAAACTTCCACTCGTGGACTACTGTAAGCCAACTCGATCGCCATACCGCCCTCCCCGCGCACGCGAATGCATCGACGCCGGTCTGGTCGAGGAGGAGCACGACTTCGACGACGAGCGCGAATGCTGGTCGGCGGAACAGGTGTGGGAAGCGATACAGCGCCTGTTCCCGATGCCGTCCGATCCCGTCATTGCGCATGGCGAATTCTCGCCCGGTAATATCCTGATGCTCGATGGCGAAGTGGTCGGCTGCATCGACGCCGGCAGGGTCGGTATCGCGGACCGCTACCAGTATCATGCCATACTGTGGCATTGCCTCGGGCGTTTGACGCATCGCTGCAAGACCGGCTCCTGCAACAACATGGCATCCTCGCCGCCGATGAACGCAAGCTCCAGTTTAACCTCATGCTGGCTGAGTTGTTCTGACAACCGCCGCCGTGTTGGGCTAATTCTCGAGGTCGGTCGCTAGCGAAAATCCGACATAGCGGCCTGAGTTGTAGGTCAGGCCTTCCGAGGGGTCGGCGATCCACCGATAGGTATTGAACAGGTTCGTCACCTGCACGCGGGCGATCACGTCGCGCCGCGCCAACTGTAGCCGGTGACGCGCACCCAAGGCGACGGTCGGGCGCGATGACAGGTGGACGGCGTTGGCCTGGTCGGCGAACGATCCGCCATGTCGCGTCACCTGAATGTCGAAGGACGATCCTCCCCAACCCTCCGGATGCACGTCGAGCGCCAGCATCATGCGGCTGCGACTGGTGCCGACAGGACGCGCGCCGATCGTGCCGTCGTCGACCAGCTCCCCGGTGACGCGGGGATCGAGCAGCACCGCGCCTGCGACCAGGCTGGCGAACGGCGTCAGGTCACCGCTCAACGACCCCTCTATGCCGCGATGACGGACTTCGCCGAGCCGGCGGTAGAAGTCTGAATTGTCGAGGTTGAAATAGGGCTTGCGGACATCGAACACGCCCATCGCCGCTTGCAGCTTGCCCAGTGAGGCGCGCACGCCGGCATCGACCTGCCGCGTTCGAAGCGCCGGTGGTGCGGCATTCCGGTTCACGGCAATATCCGGTGCGACCTCGCTTTCCTCCAGCCCTCGCGTCACCCCAGCATAGGCCGACAGACCCGACGACATTTCGAGCGAGGCCATCAGGTTGAACAGCCACGGCCGATCAAGCGACATGATGGCCTCGCGCCCGGGCGGGCGGACATGCTTGCGGTAATCGGTCTTCTGGACGCCGATGTTGAGGCTGCCGCGCCCCTTCCAGCGCCCCTCATAGGCAATGCCACCTGTCACCTGCCGAACGTCATCGGGCGTGCGCTCCACGAAGGCGAACGACGGCTCGGCGGTCGCGCGCGCGTTGCGATGCTGCGGCGGGACAGCTCGACTGCTTCCGCCTCGCCGTAGAGCCGGGCCTGATCGCGAGCGCGCACCGACGCATGGAAGCGATGCAGCCGCGGGCCTTCCGTGAAGGTGCGGGACACGCGCACCTCTCCCGACGTGGACGCATAGCGCGACGACGGGGACGCATAGACGGTTTCCGTACCGGTGCCCTTCTCGTCCACATCGAGCCACAAGGTTGTCCGATCGCGACTGACGGAGTAGATCGAGCGGAACAGACCGCCCGCCAGTGACCAGTCGCCCAATCTCGTGCGGGCGATCACGCCCGTGTTGCTGCCGCGACTGGTATTGGTCGCCCATTCCTGCCCGGTATAGCGGCGACGATCGCGCACCCGCGGCGGAACGAACGCCCCGCTGGTGAAGTAGGTCGGTACGGCCTCCTCGCTCCACGTCTTGTCCAGGCTCCAGAACGGGATGATTTCGGTGTCAGGCGCGGGACGCCACCTGAGGCTGATCCCACTGGAGAAGGACTTCGGCGTGCCCCCGAACCATTCGTTGTCCCGGTAGAGGCCGAACCCGCCGGCGGCCGACAAGGCGTCACCGGCGATCGGCGCGCGCACGTCGAACTCGACGCTGGCATCGCCAAATGTGCCGGCGTTCAGCCGCGGGCTGAGCACTAGAGCCCTGGGAGCATCGGGAAGGCGAAAGTCCGCGATTCCGGTCGGCGCTGGAAACGGATAGTCGATCGCCGTCAGGCCGACGCGGATGATCGAGCTATCGACGATGCGATAGCTGAGGTCCGCCTGCTGATCGATATACAGGCCCTCGAGGCGGACGTTGCCGGCATCGATCGGGGAAAAGCCGCGCACGTCTTCTTCGTCGTAAAGGCCCACGGACTCGTTGGCATAGCTTACGCCGAACGCATCCTCGGCCGCACGCGCGGCGTTCTGATCGGCGCGCTGCGCCACTGCCTCGCCCGCGAACCCGAAGGCCGCGAGCGCCATGAATGCCAACTTCCGCATAGTCGCCCCCGGCGCGTTCTTTACCGATCGGCAGGCGACTGACCAAGATCAAACCGGAGTGGCGTTCCTGCGGTCATGTTCTGGTGTCAAAGGGCAGACATCGAGGAAGGGAATGTCCAAATATCCACGGTGCTGCGTCGGCTGTCGCGCCGATGTCCTGATCCTCAGAAAGCCGCAGTGCGCGCCGTCTGCGTACCGCCTGGCCCGAGGGTGCCTGTCCAGTCGGGAAGCGAAAGGGCGTGAGACCTGTGGAATCGATGCGCTCGACCAGCATCCGCTCTTCGACTGCATCGATCAGTCCGAACGCGTGGAGAGCCCTGGCAGCACGGGCATGTCGAAAGGTCCTGCATCAGGCCGCCGCGTCCGGGAAGATCGGCAGATCACTTGGCGGAATGACCTTCTCGACGAAGTTCGACACCGTCACGCCGACGAGGCGAATGCCTTTTTGCGGTGGCAACACGGACCGGACGAGCTCGCGCGCGACCATGTGGAGGGCCTCCTGCGTCGCCACGGCTGTCGGCTGGCTCCGGCTGCGCGTGATCTGCTGGAAATCCCCGTACTTCACCTTCACCGTCACCGTCCTGCCGAACGCCTGCCGCGTCTCGCACCACCGCCAGACGTCGTTCGCCATGCGCATTACGCCGGCTTCGATCTCGCTCGGTTCGGTGAGATCGCGTCCGAAGGTCGTTTCCGATCCGGAGGATTTGCGGACCCGGTTCGGATTGACGGGACGGTCGTCCTCGCCGCGGGCGATCGCGTGGTACCATCCGGCCGAACTGCCGAAGTGACGCTGCAGGAATTCGCGAGACTTGGAACGCAGATCCGCTCCCGTCTCGATGCCGAGACCCCTCATCTTTTCCGCGGTCACCGGGCCCACGCCGTGGAACCGGCTGACCGGCAGCGTCTCCACCCACGCCGCGCCCATGCCGGGCATCACTGCGAACTGGCCATCGGGCTTGCGATGGTCCGATGCGAGCTTGGCGAGAAACTTGTTGTACGAGATGCCGGCCGAGGCAGTGAGCCCGGTCTCGGCCAGGATCGCGGCCCGGATCGCCTTCGCCGTCAGCCACGCCGTCTCGATGCCGAGCCGGTTGGTGGTCACGTCCAGGTAGGCCTCGTCAAGCGAGAGCGGTTGGATCAGGTCGGTGTATCGCGCGAAGACCTCATGGATCCGACGGGAGACGTCGCGATACACTTCGAATCGTGGGGCCACGAACACGAGGTCCGGACAGCGTCGCAGCGCCGTGACCGATGGCAACGCTGACCGGACGCCGAACCTCCGCGCCTCGTAGCTGGCGGCCGCGACCACTCCCCGCGCAGCGCCATGGCCGACCGCGACCGGGCGGCCGCGCAGCGACGGATCGTCGCGCTGCTCCACCGAGGCGAAGAAGGCGTCCATGTCGACGTGGATGATCTTGCGGACCGCGGCCACCATTCGGGCGGCATACAGGACCAGGAACGAAATGGGAACATACGTTCTCTGCTACTGGAGCCCGGATCGTTGGCTCCGCTCGGCATTCATGCTTGGACGCGGCGGCCGGCTCTGCCGCCCAGTCAGCGACTGAAGAGCTTGCGATCCTTGATCTTGCGTGGTTCCTCGTAGTCCTCGACCCACCACGGCGTCTCGCCTGGAAGCGCAGGCGGCCTGCGCAGCGTGAGCGGCCTCGCCGCCGTCTTCCGCTCCTTCAGGACCGCGCGCCACTGGTAGTGGTCGATCATGCGCAGCGCTTCGATCATGTAGCTTGCGGCGACGCGGCCGTCGCGTACCAGCACGAGGTTCTCGCCGTTGCTGCCGTCCGCCGCCTTCGACATGTTGTAGGAGCCGAGATAGACTCGTGCCTCGGGCGTATCGAAGTCGAGCACGATGAACTTGTGATGCATCCTAGTCCCGCCATTGCTCGCCGTCAGTGCCCTAGGCTCCTCGGAGAATGGCGGTGGTGCGTCGCGGTCGAGGGGGGCGACGTATGTCGGAGGAAGATTCGAGCTTCCGACCGCGACCTCGATGCCGGTACGCCGGTCGGCGATGCCCGCGACGAAGAGTTCCTCCCGATCGGCGCGCTCGACGAGCGCCTCGCGTATGGCCCCGGGCGTGATCGACAGGAAGGCGAGCGAGTACATCACGGACGAGGTAGCCGCGGCGACATCCTCGCCGATGCCCAGGAGGACGCTGTTCCTTGCCGAATGTGGCGAGAATGACACCCGGGCGTCGACGTCGGCGATACCGAGATCGCACCAGCCGGCGGACGCACTCTTCTTGAAGCCCTGCGGATCGTCCCAGTACTGGTCGAATGCCGCCCTGAAGACCTCGACAGGCCGCTCTCCGGGGCTTTGTTGCACAAAGATAATTAAGCACAAATATGGTTTTACTGACGAGATCTATGCAACGCGGATGGTGGTCGGTGTTCCTATTTGTGAAAATCGATTGAGAACTGCGGCACGGAGTTTGAGCTCGGTAATCTGACGATCAAAGGTGCGCGATGCGACGCGCTCGCCGAGCAGCTTGAAGCAGTGCATCTTCGTCTCGACCAGGCTGCGGCGATGGTAGCCGCTCCACTTCTTCCAGATTGTTCGACCGAGCCTTTTCATCGCGCGTAGCGTTTTCGTTGCGAGCATCGGCGCCGGCCGCCGGCTTCTTCCATGGCTGGCCGCCCCGGCGTACGGGAATGACCGCGTCTGCGCCCCGGGCTGCGATCGCGGCCCGACACTTTCTGGTGTCGTAGGCGCCATCACCCCCGACGATCGTAATCCGTTCGTCCGTCGGGATTTGCGCCAGCAGATCCGGCAGTGTCGCGGCGTCGCCAATCGCATTGGTTGTGACCTCGATGGCCCGGATCTCCAGGGTTTCGGCGTCGATCCCAAGGTGAACCTTACGCCACTGGCGACGGTAGGAAGCGCCGTGCTTGCGCGTCTTCCATTCGCCTTCGCCATCATCTTGATCCCGGTACTGTCGACCAGCAAATGCAGACCACCCGTACTGGCGCGACCATCAAGTGACACCGCCAATGTCTTCTGCCGACGGCATAGCGTCGTGTAATCCGGCACCGGCCAATCCAGCTTTGCCAGCTTCAGCAGGCTGGCAACCAGTCCCGTCACCTGCCGTAGCGGCAGTCCGAACACTATCTTCAGCGTCAGGCAAACCCTGATCGCGCTGTCCGAAAACCGCATCGGCCGACCTCGACGACCAATCGGGGCTGCCAGCCAATCCATGCCCGGGTCAAACCAGACCTCCAGCGACCCGCGGCGCTTCAGCGCTGCGTTATACTCGCTCCAGTTCGTCGTGCGGTACTTCGGCATGGTCGGTTTTGGCATCCATCCCACCTACGCTTCCTGACCCTCACAGGGAATCCCAACGCCCTTTGTGCAACAAAGCCATGTTAAGGGACCGACGAATTCTCGGCGTAAGCTGCGTGGCAATCGCGACGGTCATGGCGGTCTCTCCGGCACAGGCGCAGCGGGTGGTTCGCGTCGACATCAAGGCCCAGCCACTCGGCCCGGCGCTGCGGTTGCTCGGCCGCCAGATGCACGTGCAGATGGTGTTCGACGAAACCCTCCTCGCCGACCGCGTATCCCCGACGATCAGCGGATCGATGACGCCGGACGTGGCGATCGACCGGCTCTTGCAAGGCAGTGGTCTCGTCACGTCGCGAACGGGACAGGGCGTCTATGTGATCGCACGCCCCGCCGCGCTGACGCGCGTGGCGATGACGGGGTCTCAGTCACAGGTTTTGCCGCAACGCCCGGCGAACCAGCCCGACACGGAACAGGACGACACGACGGGTCCGACGCCGCCTGGTGGCGACATCGTCGTGACGGGCTCGCGCATCCGGTCGAAAAACCTCGTCGAAACCGCACCGGTGACCAGCGTCAGCCAGGCGGACATCAAGCTGCAGGCAGCCTTCAGTGTCCAGGAGGTGCTGAACCGCGTTCCGGCAATCAAGAACAACGACACCAATTTATCGAACGGCAACGGGCGCCAGCAGTTCGATTTCCACGGGCTCGGGACCAACCGGACGCTAACCCTGATCGACGGTCAGCGGATCGGTGTCACCGAGGGCATCGATGCGTCCGTCGTACCGGTCGGATTGATCGAGCGCGTCGATCTGCTGACCGGCGGCGCCTCTGCCGTCTATGGCTCGGACGCTATCGGCGGCGTGGTGAACTTCATCCTCCGCAAGGATTTCGAGGGCGTCAACGCGAACGTCAATTACGGCTTCTACAACGCCGACAACCGCGACAACATCGCGGCGCAGGCCGCGCGTGACGCAGGCTTCGCCGTGCCCAGCGGCATGGCTAATGATGGCGGCCGGTTCGACGCCAATATCAGCATGGGCGAAAATTTCGCCGGCGGTCGCGGCAACATCTCGCTGTTCGGGGCCTATAGCCAGGTCGAGCCTGTCCTTGCGTCGTCGCGGTCGTTTTCCGTCTGCCCGATCACCTTGTCGGGGCAGTCGGTCGTCTGCGCCTCACCATCCTCGGCAACGCCGGCTGGCTATTTCCAGGCGCTGTCCGGGCCGGCGCAGAATGGCTCCGTCCTCACGAACGCGGCGGGTGGCGATCGCGAGTTCGTCCCGTTCACGGGGGCCAACGGCTACAACTACAACGACAGCTTCTATTTCCAGCGCGAGAACAAGCGATACAACGGCGCCGTCTTCCTCAACTACGAGGTTTCCCCCGCGCTGCAGCTCTACGCAAACGGGCTCTATCTAAGGTCCGAGTCGCGGAGCCAGTCGGATCCGGCCACGATCCAGCCCGGCTCGATCCCCTATGACATCAACTGCGACAACCCGCTTCTATCGCAGCAGCAGGCAGGCGCGTTGTGCGGTACTGCCGCGGGGACGGCGACGAACGTCCGCACCGATGTCCGCTACCGTTTTACTGACGCGCAGTCGACGCTGTCTTCCAACGAGATCTATCGCGCGGTGGCGGGGTTTCGCGGCGATCTGGGCAGCGCATGGCATTACGACGTAGGCGGCGTCTATTCGACCACGCTCTACCGCCAGCAACAACTCGGCCGCATCGACCCCGCCAAGGTCGCCACCGCACTGCAGGTGGTCGACGTCAACGGCACGCCGACCTGCGCCGCAGTGGTCAGCGGATCCGACCCGAGCTGCGTCCCGCTCGACATTTTCTCGACCAACGGGCCCAGCGCCGCGGCCGTCGACTATCTGTCGTTCGCGCAGGGCGGCGGCGTGTTCCGCGAGCGGTATGAACAATGGGTGGGAAATGCCAACGTCACCGGCGACCTCGGCGAATATGGCATCAGAAGCCCGTTTTCGACCAAAGGCATCAACATCGCGGTTGGCGGGGAATATCGGTCGAGCGGCTATCGTTCCCGCCCCGACGCCGCCTATCAGGCTGCGTTCGGGTCGACGCCCTCGACATTGTCCAACAACGCGGTCGACCTCTACGGTGAGGTCAACGTGCCGCTGGTCAGCGATCGCCCCCTGATCCGCGACCTGAGTATCGGCGCCGCGATCCGTGGATCGAAATATTCCGGGGTCGAACGGGTGCGGTCGACGTACAAGATCGACGGCAGCTGGCGGCCGATCGAGGATCTGCTCTTCCGGGCGAGCTACAACAAGGCAACCCGCGCACCGAGCATCTACGAACTCTCGTCGAACGCCAACGCCAGTTACGGCGTGCTCGACACGAACACGCTGGGCGATCCGTGCGCAGGGACGAGCCCCGTTGCGAGCCGCGAGGTCTGCGCGAGCACCGGCGTGACCGCCGCCCAATATGGCGCGATCCAGCAATGTCCGGACTTCCTGTGCACTGTCCGCAACGGTTCCGAAGGTCTGGTGACGCCCGAAGTCGCCCACACCTACACCTACGGCCTCGTCCTGACGCCCCGCATGTTGCGCGGTTTTTCCGCGACCGCCGATTATTACAGCATCGAGATCCAGAACGGCATCGGCTATTACCGCGCGATCGACTTCCTGCAGACCTGCGCGAACACCGGCTATGATTTCTTCTGCGGACAGCTCAAGCGCAACGCTGACGGGACGCTGTTCAGCAACGCCGGAGCAGCAACGGGCTATATCAACCAGGGATACAGCAACCTTGGCCGAACGAATGCCCGCGGGTTCAACTTCTCTGCCAATTACGACACGCGGATGGGCAACTGGGCGCGGTTCTCCACCAGCTATGTCGCGACGCTGCAGACCGCCAAGGGCGGTGATCTCGGCCTCCCCGACACCGACTTCAACGTGGTCGGGCTGTTCGGGCCCTATGCCGGGCAGGGCTATCGCCGGTATCAGCACAATTTCCGGTTTACGCTCAGCTCGCCCGAAGCTGCGCAGACTCAGGCGCTGGTCTCGGTCAACTGGAGGCATAATTCGGGGCTGAAGAACTCGCGCCTTGATGGAAATCCGATCTTCGGCGAGGACGATCCGAGCGTGCCGGACGCATATAAGTATCTGCCCGCCTATGACGTGTTCGACCTGAGCGGGAGCGTCACCGTATCGCGGGCGCTGACGCTGAGACTGGTCGTCAACAACGTGCTCAACCGGGCGGCGCCAGTTCGTCCCAGCCCCCCGCTCGAGGCGGCGGAGCGCGTCAACACCTCGCCTTCGGTCTATGATGCGCTCGGCCGGTCTATCAACATCGGGGCGACCCTGGATTTCTAGGGCCGTAGCCAGGCATGGCGGCGCCACCGGACGCGTCGCCATGCGGGAAGGGAAAGCATGACGGGTCAACCACCGGGCGTCGCGACGCATTCGCCAGCGTGTCACGTCGCCGCGTGATGGCAGCAGGGACCGGTTCCATGTTCGCCGGGCTCTTCACGGGCCTGGGCGCCGTCGAAGCCAGCGCCCCCGGCGCGGACGAGCGCCACCGGATTGCGGCGACCGAGCCCGCGAGCGAGTGGCTGCTCGGGCACCCCGTGGGTAACGGCCGGCTCGCCGCGATGATGGGCGGCGGGGTTGTGCGCGACATGCTATCGCTCAATCACGATACATTGTGGAGCGGCCAGCCCGACGTCAGCCCCGGGCATGTGGGCGGCGATAGAGACCATGCCGATCCTCGAAACCGGGCTGCGCTCGCTGCGGTGCGCCGCGCCGTGTTCGCCGATGATCCGATCAGTGCCGACCAACTGAGCCATGCTCTCCAGGGGCCGTTCAGTGCGAGCTATGCACCGATGGCGGATCTCCACCTCGAGATGGACCATCGCGAAGCCCCGCAGGACTATCGCCGGACGCTCAACCTCGATCGCGCGGTTGCATCCGTCACGTATAGCTCTGGCGGGACAGGCTTCGGCCGCGACCTGTTCGCCTCGCACCCCGATGGCGTGATCGTGCTGCGCCTTACCGCGGATCGACGCGGCATGATCAATTGCCGCCTCATGCTGACGAGCAAGCTGCGCGCGACGGCGACGGCTACCGCACAATCAGGCAGCAACCAGATCACCCTGCTCGGCAAGGCACCCACGCAGAGCGAGCCCGATTACCGCGATGTCCCCGACCCCATTCGATATTCGGATAGCCCTGGTCGGGGCATGGCGTTCGCGACGATCCTGTCGGTCGAAACCGATGGCGGCGCAATCACCGCGTCGGAGGGCGCGCTGCACATCTGCGGCGCCACAACCGCGATCGTCCGCATCGCCGCCGCCACAGGGTTTCGCCGCTTCGACCTCGCGCCCGACACCCCCCGTCGCCGCGGTCCGCGCTTCGGCCGAACGCGACCTCGCGGCTGCCAGACGTCATGACTATACGACACTAAGGCGTGTGGACATTTTAGGGGGGTTCACTTTTGGGGGGCGGGGTGCGATTCAAGGCTGACGAAGGGAGCGTCATCTTGGATCGACATGGATTGAGCGACGAGCAGTGGGAACGGGGTCCGCTGAGGTGGCCCCCTAAATACCCTGACAGGTCCCCGCTCTTAGATAAGAGTGAGGCACATGACTGACGGTACGACTAGGCGTTACAATGATGGCGAGGTCCTCTCCGGTGTTCAGCGCCGGAGGCGGTGGACACCGGAGGAAAAGGTCCGGATCGTCGAGGAGACATATCTGCCCGGGATGAGCGTGTCGCTCGTCGCCCGCCGGCACGGCATTGGTGGGAATCAGATCTTCACCTGGCGGCGCCTGATGGCGCAAGGTGCGCTGACCGCCGCGGCAGCTGGCGAGGAAGTGGTGCCGGCGTCCGACTACCGTGCGCTCGAGGCGCAGGTGCGCGAACTACACCGGCTGCTCGGCAAGAAGGCCATGGAGAACGAGCTGCTCCGCGAGGCCGTGTCCCGGGCCGCAGGCCCAAAAAAACTGCTGTTGCGCTCGACCTCGTTGCCGCGGGATGGACGGTGAGCGCGGTCGCAGAGGCGGTCGGAATTGCTCGCCCGCACCTGTCCGCAATGCGCCATCGCCCGTCGCCCCGACCACGCGGACGACCGCCGCTGCCGGATGCCGAGCTGGTCGCCGACATCAGCGCGCTCGTCGCCGATCTGCCAACCTATGGCTATCGCCGCGTTCATGCTCTGCTACGCCGGCAGGCCGAAAAGACCGGGCGCGAAGCGCCCAATCCAAAACGCGTCTACCGCGTCATGAAGGTGCACGGGCTGCTGCTACAGCGGGACGGCGAACGCCGCGAGGAACGGCGTCACGATGGCCGGGTCGCCGTCGACCTGCGCAACACCCGCTGGTGCTCCGACGGGTTGGAGATCACCTGCGACAATGGCGAAAAGGTGCGTGTCGCCTTCGCGCTCGACTGTTGCGACCGCGAGGCGATGGGCCACGTGGCGACGACGGGCGGCATCACCGCCGAGGACGTCCAGGACCTGATGGTCGCCACGGTCGAGCATCGCTACGGACAGGTGAACCGAGTGCCCGAGCCCATCGAGTGGCTTACCGATAACGGCAGCTGTTACACCGCTCGCAACACACGTGCGTTTGCCCGGGGCATTGGGCTGATACCGCGCACGACCCCAGTCAGCAGTCCTCAATCGAACGGCATGGCTGAGGCGTTCGTCCGCACCCTGAAACGCGATTATGTCCGTGTGAACCCCAGGCCGAATGCGCAGAGTGTCATCGACCAACTGCCTGGCTGGTTCGCACACTATAACGAGGTGCATCCGCACCGCGCTTTGCGCTATC
>NZ_JRVI01000034.1:0-49302 GCF_000783375.1 Sphingomonas sp. Ant20 | reverse complement strand
TGACGAAGGGAGCGTCATCTTGGATCGACATGGATTGAGCGACGAGCAGTGGGAACGGGTCCGCCCGCACTGCCCGGTAAGGTCGGTGATCGCGGCCGTTCGGCTGCGGACAATCGCAAGTTCCTGGACGCTGTCCTGTGGATCGCCGGAACGGGAGCACCTTGGCGAGATCTGCCGCAGAGCTTTGGTAACTGGAACTCCAATTTTCGTCGCTTTCGTCGCTGGGCGACAAAGGGGTCTTCGATCTTCTATTCGAGCGATTATCCGGCGATCGTGACTTCGAATATGCCATGATCGACGGTACTATTGTTCGGGTCCACCAGCAGGGCACCGGCGCAAGGGGGGGACTCAACGTCAGGCGATCGGACGGTCACGCGGCGGTCTGACCACCAAGATCGTGGCGCTGGTGGACGCGCTGGGAAACCTGGCGCGTTTCGTTCTGCTGCCCGGTCAAAGCCACGACCTCGTCGGAGTGAGCCCGCTGATTAAAGACGTCGAATTCGGTATGTTGCTCGGCGACAAGGCCTTCGACGCTGACTGGTTGCGTGCGGAACTCAACGATAGAGGTGCGGTAGCGGTGATCCCTCCAAAATCGAACCGGAAGCAGAACATCGACTGTGACTTCCATGCTTATCGCTGGCGGCATCTCGTGGAAAACTTCTTCTGCAGCCTCAAAACATTTCGCCGGATCGCCACCCGATACGAGAAAACCGATGAGAGCTACCGAGCCATGATCAACCTCGCCGCCCTGAAAATCGCTATGCGCTAAATGTCCACACGCCTTAGTACCAGCCAGCACGATGTTCCCCTTTTTATTGATATGGACTCGCATTAGCGAAAGTTGCACAGGGCGTAAATGGGGTTGGTGGAAAAAACCGTCCCCGCGGTTGTCGCTGTGGCTCGATCACTCGTTTTTTCTGAAAACGTGCACGCGGCTGCTCAGAGTAACATTCGATATGGTGTCATAACGCCCACGACCTTTCACAAACAGCTGGTCGCGACAGTTACGAAGACATCATTCAGGCCTGAGAAGCGTCAGGAGTTTATGCGCACGATGGCTCGACAGATGAGCAAGGCGCATTGCTTCACGGGTTCCGGCTTGACGCTCATGTGCCTACCAGTCACCTGCTCAGACGCATCGACGAGCTGCTCGACTTCGATTTTCGTAGGGGAGGCGCTGGCCGCGAGCTACAGCGCGAGCGGACGGCCACCGATCGATGCAGCAGCCGCTTCAGTACGACGTCGCCCCTTCAGATCGGCGTACGCGGCTGCATCGTCGCCCTTGTCAGAACCTCCCCAACGGCGGTCGGCCTCAGCGACGAGGGGTCGATCAGGCTCTGGTCCAGCGCTCCCTCGAAGACGATCGCGCCGTCGCGCCGTAGCAGGAAGAGGCCGCGCAGGTCGATCAGGGCACCGGATCGAGCCCGCGGGAGTAGGCGCGGAGCGCTTACTTGAACACCGCTGGTCGATAGCCGGCGATCCACGACCCGGCATACACTGACCCCCATCGCTCAGGTCCTCCCGCTGGCGCAGCCCGGCCCGCCGGGCCGTCGCGGGAACGAGGTTCTACCGCTTCTCATGCCTACGCCATGCGCCTCCTGAGCTCCGCTACACGAGGATCGCCGGCGAGCGCCCCTATGCCCGCAAGCTGCTCGATGACGGGCGGCACCCCCCAGGGCCATAGACCTGCATCCTCGGGGAGGATCGCATGAAGGATCGCGAGATACTCCTGGGGGTAGCGCTTGACCTCCTCGTCGTCGCCCTCGCCGCTGCGGGGGAAGACGTCGACCTGGTCGGCGGTGATGCCGAGGACCGGCAGCACGGCGGCGGTGACCTCCGGCATGCGGTCGCCCGAGCCGAGCGCCAGCGTGGCGAGTGCCGCCGATGCCGCAGGACTACGAGCGACCAGCTGGCGCGGCCAGACGTCGCGGACGAATTGGACGATGCGGGCGGCGCACGCGTCCGAAGCCTCCGCCCAGTTTCCCACCATACGCAGAGCCGCCAGGCGCTGGTGCTCGCCGGTCACGATAAGCGCCTCCCTCAGGTCGGCGGACGCGATCGTCGGGTCATCGCCGACTGGGGTGCCGAACCAGGCGGTGAGAAGGTGGCCGATGGCCTGATCCCGCTGGCGGGACGGCATGGCCCCGTCCTCGACAAGCCCGAGCAGCAGCGGCCGGACAAGCACGAACAGGCTGTCGAGGAGCTGCTGCTCGAGCGCGAGCAGCCCGACCAGCGCGGCGTCGACGGCGGTATCGTCCCGCGCGCCGCCAAGGAGGGGCAGGAGGTTCCGCTCCGTCCACCTGCGATCCTTTGCGAACAGCCAGTTGGCCTGGCCCGCGAGCAGGACGGCGGCATGCGCACGGGGCTCCTGCGTCAGAGACAGCAGCGTGGTCGCGCGTTCCTGGAAACTTCCCGGCAGCGCTTGCGGGTCGCCGCTCCAGTCGGCTTCGGCGAACAGCATCTCGGTCAGCCGGCCGGCGGGCGCGTTGATGGCCTCGCCGATCCACTCGTGCTCGCCCTGTACGACGACGCCGGAAGCTCCCGCCTCCGGATGCCGCGCGAGGACCTCCACCAGCCGCTGCCACGTGGCGAGATGCAGATCGCGGTGCTGCCGCCAGACCGGTTCCGAGCGTGTCGCGAACCAGTAGGTCGCCGCGCCGACGTTCTCTGCGAGTACCGCGTCCGGCAGGCGGCAGATCCGCCTCGCGAGCATGCAGCGCAGGCGCGGCGAATCCGCCCGACGTGCTTCCGACCAGAACAGATCGCTCCAGGCCCACGCCCATGGCTCTCCGCGAGCGGCGGCACGTCGCAGTGCGGCCAGGGCCCTGACCGGCCTGCTTTCGGCAAGGCCGCGGAACGGGCGAGCCTCGACGAGGAAGTCGCGCCGCCGCCCCGCGCCCTCCTCGGCAGTCGTCAGCACCTGGTCAAGCGGAACCTCGAGGAGCCGGTCGTGGGTTTTGTCGGCCGAGACCTGACCGCCCCGCGACGGGTTGCGGTCGAGCTGCTCGGAAGCGTCGTCCTCGCTCCAGCCGGGAAGCCGTGCAGCCAGTTTCGTCATCAGCGGACCGAGATCGAACGTCGTCTGGAGCCCCTCGCGCCGGAGCCAGTGCAGACGTCGCAGGACCGAGTTGATGCGATAGGGCTCGAACGCATCGGAAGCCGTCCCCTCCCGTGGCTCCGGTCCTGCGAGGATCGCGGCCTCGATGCTGCCGCGGGCGTCCTCAGGCAGTTCCGTCCAGCGCGCCGTCAGCGTAATGAGCAGATCCCGCTCAAGCCGTCCGTCCCACAGGTCGGAACCCAGGGAGAGGACGATCGCGGCGGCCTGCGCAGGGTCCGTCAGCTGCCGCTGCCCCGCGGCCCACACCCGCAGATTGCGGAACGGCGTGCCGTGCGCGTTCCGCCAGCTGCCGATCTCGGCCAGCGCCAGATCTGGTGCGGTCTCGTACAGCTGTGCGACGAGCGCCGCGAAGCGGAACATCAGGGCGGAGATGTCCGAGACCCCGATCCGGAACTCGCCTGGCCCCAGCTCGTATCGCGCGAACGGAGCCAGCCCGGTCAGCGCGAAGCCGCCGACGGCCTGTTCGAGCCGGCTGGCGAGCAGAAGGTTGCGGCGGACGCCGTCGACGTAGTCCGCGAGATGCTCGGGCGGAACCTCGAGGCGATCGGCGTGCCGCGCGTAGGCCACGTCGGCATCCACGAGACGAATGCCGGCGGCAGCGGCGGCGACCGGCGCCGTCATCGGTCGCTGCACGGTCAGACGCGGGCGTTCGATCCGGACGAGGCTGGCTACCGCGAGCGACGACCATCCTTCGGCCTGAACGACGCGCTGCAGGTCGTACACGCTCCGTCCCGCATCCCCCGCCTCCTCGCTCGCCGCGAGCAGCAGCCGCCATCCCCTGCGCACGGCGGCCGGCACGTCGTCGCGCAGCAGGGCGTGGCGGACCCTGAAGGTCATGTCCGGGTGAAGCGCATCCTGCCCGGCGGCCCACCATAGCGCGACGGGATCGGCGGCGATCCGCCCGAACCAGCCTGCGAGGCGTGCAAGCCGCTCCGTCAGCTGCGGCGCGTCGGTCGAGGAACGCCCCCGCAGCGACACCGGGACGGCGCTTCTGCCGGCCGGACGCTCGCCCGAGACGGCCTCGAACGCCGACCAGCTGCTCTGCGGAACCGTCGCGGACCGGTGGCGATCCTGATCGCGAGGCGGAGCCGTCTCTCCATCCAGGCCGTAGGCTGCGAACGGATCGAAGTCCTCTCGTGCGGAGCCGTCGAGGCTCGTCATCCGGGGCTTGTCGAAGCGGACCTGCGGATCGAAGACGCAGAGCCACTCGGCCGGCGGCGGCGGCTCGTGTTCGGCGAAGATCCTGGCGCCAAGACGCGAGGATATCAGCTGCGCGACCTGCCCGCGCTGGTACGGCAGCAGATTCCTGGGTCCCCGCATGGCCATGGCGGCGACGTCCCGGCGCCAGCCGTCCGGGTCGCGAGCGCGGCCCGCCCAGGCGTCGAGTGTCGTCCACAGGCCGGAGAACGTGTCGAAGGGAATGGCGGTCACCCCCTTGTGACGCCAAAGTGAAGTCGCACGCGACGCCTCGCCGTCCTGGAGCGCGTAGAGCCGGCCCGGCCTGACACCGGTGCTGAGCGCCTCCAGCAGATACTGCATTGGCGGATCGTCTGCGGAATAGCCCACGAAGACGATGCGGTACCGGTCCATCAGCGAACGCATGAAGGCCGTCGCCCAGCCGTCCGCCAGGTACGCGCGTCCGAAATCGGCGGAGGAGAGGACGAATTCCGGTCCGTCGGGTCCCCGGTAGTCGAGGGTGACCTTGCCGTGGAGGTGGATCACGCCTGCCAGCGCACCGGTGCGCGCAGGATCCGGCAGCGACGGTGGCGCCACTGCCCGCAGGGACGGATCGGCAAGCTCGAACACGCGATCGAAGTTGGTCGTGACGAGTCTGACGGTGCCGTCGGGTGCGCGCGACAGGTCGATCAGCGCCTGGTGGGCAGCGAGACCGGGCACGCCGGGCGGCTCGAGCGAGCGGGCTACGGCCCGCCGCACGTCCTCGACGGGGAACTCCTGCTCGAGCAAGGCGAATATGCGGTCGGCCGGCGGGATGCCGCCGGCTCCGGGGATGGGATCGATTCGTCCGGCGAGCTCGATCAGGCGACGCGCGGGGCTCGTGCGCGACGATCCGAGCTCGTCGACCACCCTGCCGGCAAGCTCGTTGAAGCTCGGGCCTCCGGCCTGATGGCGGGATACGCCGGCGCCGCAGAAGAAAACGACCTGACCCTCGTCGCGCGCATCGAGAAGATCGCCTGGCAGATCGGGACCGTCGGCGATGAACCTCACGAAGCGGTTCCCTCCAGCCGGTGCGATCGCATCGGTCGGGACGGGCGCCTTGAGCGAGGGCGGACGAGACGCGCGGGTGATCCGACGTTCGCCTTCGCTTCGGACTGCCGTGCTTCCCCTGCATCGCTCGTCATCGTCGTCTCCGCGAACTGCGTACGGATGGAAGCGGACGTTCGCAACGTCAGGACGGGGCTCCGGTAGAGGAAATCCTAATCCGCCATTGCGGCCGTACGACACCTGTGGAAGCGGGTCAGGTCGGTCGATCGAGCTGAAGAGGAAGATCCCGAAACGCGTCGGTCGTGATCTGGCCTAGGTCGCCAAGAGCCAAGACCCCGCCCGATCGTGAGAGCCGCTGCAGGTGCCGCCGATATGCCTCGACCGTCCGCTCCCCGTCGCCGCCGTCCAACGTGCCGTACAGGATGTGTGCCGGCCCGAAGTGGATCTGCCGCCGCCGGCGCTTGATGCGGTCCAGCATGATCGGCCGCGATGCGACGATGCCGATCCTGGCGTTCGCCAGCGAGAGGTCGCAGTACGCCAGGAACGCGCCGACCTTCGCGGGGACCTGCGACGCGCGGTCGAAGTCGATCATCGCGGGTCCCTGCCCGGCGAGGGCGATCGTCACCATGATCTCCTGCCAGGCGTCGTGGACCTCTGCGATGCTCAGGTGCGGGACCGGTCTTTCGGCGTCGGCCGCGACCATCCGGACGATCCGCATCGCGGCGACGAGGAACTTCCAGCTCTCGGCGGACTGCGCCCTGGTCATGGCGATCGCTCCGAGATCGACGGTGCGGCCTCCGAACTCCGCCTCGAGCGAGACCTTCTTGCCGGGCGAAGTCGCCTGAAGCTCTGCGAACAGCGCGACATCGGATGGCGAGACCATCGCCTCCCGTTCGAGATGGGCGTGCGCACGGGTCTCGTCATGTGGACCCAGCACGACCTCTAGGCATGGCGTGACCACGCGGATTGCGTGGAGATGATCGAACGACGCGTCGAAGACCTTCGCCGCTACGACATGCCGTGCGCCGTTCGGGAACTCGGCTGCCAGCGTCCCCGCCTCGCCCTCGGCGATGAGCTCGAAGAGGACGTCGGTCACGTCGATCTCCGGCTGCCGGGCACGGACGCCGAAGCGCTCGCTCGTGAAGGTGAAGCGCTTCGCCCTGACGCCGCTCTTCAGTCCCAGCATCTGGTCCAGGACGTCGCGGCGTCCGCCCGCTGGCAGGGTCACCAGTCCCCTGCCGGTGGTCGTCTCGAAGCCGATGGTCCGGACGATCCCTTCCTTTGCAGTGGCGTACGACGGGATCCTCGCGATAGCCTGCGCGATCCAGTCGAGCAGTCCTGCGGCTGGAACTTCGGTCGTCTCATCGAACGCCAAGCGTACGGTCTCGCGGTGGACGGCGACGACGCCGAGCGCGTCGGCTTCGCGACCGGCCTTCAGCCAGGCTGCGATCTCCGCCAGCCAGACGTGCCGGATGAAGTAGCGTGCCTCGCCGTCGCGCAGGACCACGAGCAGGATGAAGGTCGGCAGTGGCGAGCGCGCGTATCGCAGGGCATTCGACAGACTGAGAGAGACGGTGCGTCCATCGCCCTTCGTCGTCTTGATCTGGACGGAGGCTATTCGCTGGGTCTGTCGCAGATCGATCGCGATCTTCGGCTGAGCCTCGGGCGGAAACTCGATGAGCATGTCCCAGCCGTTGTCGTCCTCGTCAGACTTGGTGCAACTCACCTCGGCTTCGCTGCACAGCAGGCTGAACCGCTTCTCGCCCTGCCGGCCTGTCATGAGGTTGGAAAACGACATCGCTCCAGCTTACTCATGGCAGCTGCGCAGGTGAAGAAGCCTTCCCGGTCCGACGAGACCCAAGCCTTCGGTTCCCCGATATGGACGGAAGCAGGAATCCGTTAACGTCGGCTGACTACATCTCCGAACAGGCCCGGCGTCAGCAGGGCGCGGGCTGGCAACATCTTTTTGGGAGCCGCGGCGACGATGCCAACCATCTATCGTGACGACCTCAGCGACCGCCTGATACATCTGACGAAGGGCGAGCCCGAGCAGGCGATGGGAACCTTGCTGACGATCATCGACGAGCGCAGGCTGATCGGCGGGATCGGCTATATCAAAGGGCGGACACCGTTGCGTTTGCTTCAGCGAATCACCAATTTCCAGAATTGGTTTTCTTCTTGCTCAGCCGCGGGAAGAGGTGAAGTACAAGCCGTATGGCATCATGTTCAGGAAGACATGGATCTACAGGAAGGGTGGCCGGCCCGTGTTCTACCAATCCGAACATGTCTACGCGAAGCTGCCGCCGGAGCTGCAGCATCTCCATGTGCGCTTCGATCTGTCCTACTTGCCGCCCACGGATCACAGCTGAGAACGCGAGTGGCGTCTCAAGGCTGACGAGCTTCCCTTTACACCTGATGACGTGTCGCTGATTCTGCCGAACCGCGCCGTTCTGGACGTCATGGTCGAGCACCATCTTAAGGCCGCCGGCACGCCGTTTCCCTGGCGGTACATCCTCCTGGAGGATCTCGGCGTCCCCGTCGACCACGGCCTCATCGCCGACGCATAGATACGTTAAGCACGCTTACCCTGCGGGGCGGCGTTGCGCGGCGCCTTACGCCATCGCATCCAGCAGATCGCTTGTCTGGAAGTTCAGCAGAAACTGCGCGTACGACGAGCTGAAGATGTCCGCGATGTACTCGGCCACCTCGACATCTTCGGACGCGTCGTCGCCTCGCCGTACGCCGTACTTGCGCGACCTGGTCGTCGCGAACAGGAACAGGGTATGGAAGTAGACGGAGCTGACGAAGCGGCGCCCCGCCAGCTCCGCTGCCTCGACCGACTTGGCGTTCCGGTTGGAGTCCTTCAGCACGGAGCTGTCGACGTTGACGTAGATGCGGGCCAGCTTGTCTTCCTCGACATAGGGCTGCACGACCACGTCGAAGTTCATGTCGACACCGGCGTCCTGAAGCTCGTCCCACGACTTGCGCCCCTCACCGCCCTCCTTCGAGCACAGCACCAGCTCCGGGATGCCGAGTGGCGGTTCCGCCTCGGAACGGGGCTTCGTCGTCTGACGCTCGGGATCGGCGATCCGTACCAGCAACGTCTCGACGAGATCGCCCTCCGGGCTGGACAGCGTGGCCCTGAGTTCGATCATGTCGCCCGTCGCCATCTCGCTGGTCGCCCGCAGGCCGATCCTGATCGTGCCGTCGGCGGGGCTGGCACGGGTTACCCCTAGGATCTCGCCCTCTTCCGACGCAGCGCCGGCGTCCCGCCGCCGCCGCCGGCCGCAGCGGGCCTCATCAGCGCCACGGTCAGCCGACCGGGATCGTCGGTACGGTCAAAGTAGTCGTTCTCGACGTCGGTGGCGAACGAGATGGTCCGGCTGCCGCCGGCCGGCAGCCGGTACAGCCTGACCTTGCCCTCCTGTCCGTGCGGACTGCCGGCCGTCTCGCGCATGGTGGAGCGTCTTGCGGCGGACGGCGAGGACATCCAGGTCGTGCTGACCACGCAGGCCCGTCTGCCGGAGATCGCGTTCGAGGCGGACCTGCCGCTTGATCGCCTGGATCCGGCGTCGTCCGCGCTTCTTCTGCCCGCGGAGATCCGAAAGGACGAGCTGACCGACCTCCTCGAGATCGGGGACGGTCATCCTCTTACGCTCAGGATCCTAGCTGCGCTGGTCCGTCATCTGGGCGCCGTGAGGTTCGTCGTAGAGCGGGTCGGCCGGCGCCCGGAGCTTCCGGTCGAGCTGCCCGGGCGAGCGGCGCACGATGCCGGCTCATCGCTCGACCGGTGTCTGAGCGTGCCTCTTGAGCGACGATCGCCGCCCCGACGAGGCACTGCTGCTGAGCCTGCGGCCGTCTGCTCGGTCAGGCTGGGTGGTTCCACCAGGCGCATAGCGGATCTGCGGACGTCGACGCCGTCATTCAGCTTCTGCGCCACACCTTCAGGGACGGGGCTACTACCCTGTCCCGCCTTCTCGAGCGCTCGGCTGCCCCTTCCTGGCTTGTTCGCGCCGTGGGCGCTTCCTTCGACGTCAAGGATCTGCTGCGTGAACGAGCCTACCGCTGGGACCCGGCGCGACGTCTCCGGTGGAAGGAGATCGCCGATATGGACAGGACGAACGAGGAATTCTGGCTTGCCTCGAAGGTCTACTCGTCCGGACGGGGCGCGAGATCGATCGGGCCGGATTTTGAGGAGATCACAGCTGCCAGACGATTTCGCTAGCTGATCATTAAGCCGCCGCGACGCGCGACGCAGCATCCATCGCCTTTCCCGGAGGCGCCCGATCGAGTCCAGTCAAGCCTGCGGCCTTGCGACCTGCACCAAGGTCAGAGGCGAACTCCGCGATCGCGGCGCATGGTTCGATCGGACCGAGCCACTTCAGACACACGACGTCCGATGGCCAGCAGTTCGACTGGATCAGCCGAGGACGATGTCCTACCGCCGCGAGATGTTCGCGAACCGCCGGGAAGACGACGGACGTCCTGCTCGGAGTCGAAGGGCGCCGCGATTGATCCAGGGAGATTTCAATCTCCTCTGCTGGGTCGCGCATTGGAGAGTTCCGGAAGATGATAATAACATGCCCGACGTGCAAACGGACGAGTCAACTGGAGACGGCTCCGACCGGATCGGCGAACGACGACGAGGACGTGGTGGAATGGTCCGCTCCCGAAGGCTTCCGCAAGGTCGTCGGGGGATGGAGATCGAACGTCCTGAACCTCTATTGCCGGCAATGCGGTGTGCCAGCGCAATGGGGCGGCCCACGCATCGTCTAACCCACGTACTATGCATGGCCGGCCACGTGGACATCGACATCGTGCGGGCACCCACGGAAGCTGGCGATACGCCCGCCACTACCGTCGCGATGCCTGAAGCCAACCGACGCCACTCTGCCGTCGGGACGGACGACGCGGACGGATTAACATCCCGCGCCGACCTTCGAGCTGCCGATCGGTGTCGAGCAGCCGCCCTGTAAAAAGTCGCATGAGCGGCCAGTCCTTGATCAGGAATTGGAGTCCTTGCCATGGCATCAGCGCGGGCGACGCACCACCAAGGTGTCGGTGGCGGACGATAACTGCTGGTTGTCTCGGACGCCGGGCGTGCCTAATTACCTTACATGGCGTACGGCTACCTTGGGGTTGCGATCCTTTCCGAAATTGTCGCCACGTCCTTCCTGAAGCAGAGCGATGGCTTCACCAAACCCGTTCCGACGATCGTCATGGGCGTGGCATACGTGGTTTCCTTCTACTTTCTGTCGCTTGCACTGAGGGACATCCCTACTGGGATCGCCTACGCGATATGGTCGGGCATCGGCATCGTACTCATCGCCATGATCGCTTGGGTGGTGCAGGGCCAGAGGCTGGATATTCCCGCCATGGCGGGAATGGCGCTGATCATCGCTGGCGTGCTCGTTATGAACCTCTTCTCGAAGACGGCCGGGCACTGACGTCAGCGGCCGGCTTGCACGATCCTTCCTGAGAACATGACGGGCCAACAATGTTGAAGGAGGATGGCCGGATCGAACGGGCACGTCATCCGCCACGGCCGCCTGTTCCTTCGAAAGAGCGATTTTTGGTCGAGTGAAGCCGCCCGCATCCGTCGCTACGGAAGGCTCCGCAGGTGGACGGGGCGGGTCGCTCGCGGCCTCGGAGGCAGTCCTGAACCAGATGTCGTCGGTGCGGGCGGTCTTGGCGGTGAACCAGTTGACGGCCTCAACCGCCAGGTTGGGCATGGCCGGATCTACTACCATCATTCTACAAGAACGGCACCAAGGCAGTCGCATGTGAGGCCACGGCGGCGCGGGTCGACGAGGCGTTCTTCGCGAGGCACCCCGCCACCGAGCTCTGGGATGGAAAGACCAGGAGCTGAAGTGCGCCGACGGGCTTACCCGGCCGCTGCGCCAAGACTACCGTCGGGCTTCAGGCTGACGGTTGGCCCATCGTCGTGGCTATCCCTACCCCCGACGGCGAGATCCGGCTCCTGGTGGCCGTGGCACCGAAAGCGCAGGGGCAAAGACGCGTTACTGCTGCTCACCACCATCCGCCGTTACGACCTGTACAGCATGACGATCCATGGCAACGATCACCGGTATTGCGGCGTCACCGGCCGCCGAACGGTCGTCTTCGTCAACGTAGACGACCGCGCGAACATCCGCTTCACCGCACGCCGTGATCGCGGCTGGTGGCCATGCCGTGATCACGGCGGTCGAGCTCCTCGGCGTTTCCTTTCGCGGCCCGCGGCGAACCGTGAGGTGATGGACCGGCGGGCGCGTCAGAGCTTCCGAGTGAGTTCCGGCACGATCTCGAAGAGATCACCGACGAGCCCGAGGTCGGCCACCTGGAAGATGGGGGCGTCCTCGTCCTTGTTTATGGCGATGATCGTCTTTGAATCCTTCATTCCAGCGAGATGCTGTATCGCACCCGAGATGCCGACCGCGACGTAGACCTCAGGCGCGACGATCTTTCCGGTCTGGCCGATCTGATAGTCGTTGGGGACATACCCGGCGTCCACGGCGGCCCGGCTTGCGCCGACGCCCGCTCCAAGCCTGTCGGCCAGAGGCTCGATAAGCTCGGCGAACCTCTCCCCGGACCCCAACGCACGGCCACCCGCCACGATCACCCGCGCACTCGTCAACTCGGGACGGGACGATGCGGCGATCTCCTGTCCGACGAAGGTCGACAATCCCTTGTCACCGGTCGACTCGACCGTCTCGATCCTGCCGGTCCCGCCATCGCTGGCCGCCTTCTCGAAGGCCGTTCCGCGAACTGTGAGGACCTTCTTAACGTCCGACGTCCGAACCGTCGCGATCGCGTTGCCGGCGTAGATCGGCCGCGTGAACGTGTCCTCGCCCTCGACCGAGAGGATGTCGCTGATCTGCATGACGTCCAGTAGTGCCGCCACCCGCGGCGCGAGCGCCTTGCCGCTGGTCGTCGCGGGCGCGAGGAAAGCATCGTGACGACCCATGAGTTCAACAACGAGCGGCGCGACGTTCTCGGCCAGCAGGTGCGCATATTCTACATCGTCGGCGACATGCACCACGCCCACGCCCGCGATGCCCGCAGCCGCCTGCGCAACGCCGCCGACCCCATGGCCGACGACCAGCAGATGCACCTCGCCCAACAGCGACGCGGCGGTCACGGTGCGAAGCGTCGCATCCCTGACGGCGGTGCCGTCATGTTCGACCCAAACAAGCGTCTTCACTTGGCAATCCCCATGGCATGCAGCTTCATTACCAGTTCGTCGACGTCCGCGACCTTCACGCCGCCCTTTCGCGCAGCAGGCTCAGCGACGCCGATCGTCTTGAGCCGCGGCGTCAGATCTAGCGCGAATTCGACCGCCGCCCTCTGCGCCATCGGCTTGGCCTTCGCTTCATGATGTTCGGCAGAGACGCGTAGCGCGGCTCGTTTAGCCGCAGGTCGGCCGTCACGATCGCGGGGAAAGGATAGCGGTCCGTCTCGAGGCCTCCATCCACCTCGCGCGTGACGGTCAGGCCATCTGGCGTGATCTCGACCTTCGATGCGAACGTGGCCTGGCCCCAGGCCAGAAGTCCCGCGAGCATCTGTCCAGTCTGATTGTTGTCGTCGTCGATCGCCTGCTTTCCCAAGATCACCAGCTGCGGCTGCTCCTCGGCAACGATCGCCCTCAGGATCTTGGCGATACCGAGCGGTTCGACCCTCTGCTCGCTGGTGACGAGGATGGCACGGTCGGCTCCCATCGCGAGCGCGGTGCGCAGCGTGTCCTGCGCCTTCGGCTCGCCGATGGAGACGACGACCACTTCAGAGGCCACACCACCCTCCTTCAGCCGTATAGCCTCCTCGACCGCGATCTCGTCGAAGGGGTTCATGCTCATCTTGACGTTCGCAAGGTCGATCCCCGAACCGTCGGCCTTCACGCGCGGCTTCACGTTGTAGTCGAGTACGCGCTTGATCGGCACTAGTACCTTCATCGAATTCCCTCTCGATCGACCGGTTGTCTCATGGCCGAAAGTACGAACGCCCGTAATTATGCGTAAGCAGAATTAAGGAGATTGGAGCTCACCCGATCTATAGCCGCTGGCTCGGCGCGCGACCTCGGCACCCGTCCGAGCGACCTTCAGTCCTCTGGTCTGCGCATGGAGAACGCCGCGTCGGGGCGAACTTCGAAATAGTCTGCGGCATAACCGGCCCGCAGTACGATCCCGGCTCCGGCAGTATCGAAGAGGCCGCCCCGAAGAAGCGCCCGGTCGATATGCACTCCCACGATCTCGCCCAGCGCGATCCAGGCTTGCAACTGACTTCCCGACGCATCCGTGAGCCGATGTATGTCGATCAGGCGGCATTCCAACGACACGGGCGCATCTGCGATCCGGGGGCAGTCCACGATCTCGCAGTCGATCGCATCGAGACCGGCCTGAAGGAACTCATCGACCAGAGGGCCCGCCGACCGAGACGTCGAGTTCATGGCTTCCGCGTGGCGACGGGTAACCAGGTTGCACGCGAAGACGCCGGTCTCGCGGACGTTCGACAGGGAGTCCTTCTCACCGATGCTCGAGAAGCCGACAATGGGCGGCCTGTCGCAGAGCATCGAGAAGAAGCTGTACGGCGCAAGATTGGCGACGCCGGCGGCGGAGCGGCTCGAGATCCACCCGATCGGTCTCGGGCCGAGGATCGCCCCCAGCGGATCGCGGGCAAGGCCATGTCCCGATCGGGGTTCGTAGAAGTGCCTGCCGTCCATTCCGTGGTCCGCTCATCATCCCTCCCGCGCGACCAGGACCGACCGGGAAATACCGACCGAAGTCCAGGCGTCGGGGGCCATCGTCGTCGACGGTCGCGACCTACTTCGAAGCCGTACCCGCTAGATAGGCCACGACCGCCTTCCTATCCGAGTCCTTCGCAAGGCCGCCGAAGGCCATTGCGGTACCGGGATACGCCGCCATCGGGTCCTTGAGGAAGGCGTCGAGCTTCTCGGGCGTCCAGCTTCCGTCCGCCTTCGCGAGGGCCTGCGAATAGGGGTAGCCGGCAACACCGCCGATCTTGCGGCCGAGTACGCCAGCCAGCGCAGGCCCCGCCGGTGAAGGGACTCCCGCTTCGGCGGAGTGGCACACCGCGCAGTTGCTGAAGACCTTCTTGCCGGCCTGCACCTGCATCGTATTGCGAGCCAGCGAGGAATAATCGATCGATGCCGCCGGGACCGAGGAGGTTCCGCCGGCCTTTTCGTCTCCTCCCTTCGGATTCGAACACGCGCCGACTGCGACGAGGCTTACGGCTGCGCACGCCATCATCGCGCTGCGAATGGTCAATCTGTCATCCATTGCTGATCTTTTCCTTCTCAAGCATCGTGGTCATCTCGCGACATGCGCGGATGCCACTCTCCACGGCCCCCGTCGATGTAGGCATGCCAACCGTCGGCGGTGCCGGAACCCGCGAAGAACAGGCGTCCCTCGGGCTTCGCCATGTCCTTGTACTTACGGAACCACCCGACCCGGTAGGCGGGCCACGCCATCTTCGAGAACGGGTCCTTCACCCAGTTGTAGGGCGCGATGTCGGTTATCTCGACACCGGGATGTATCTTGCGCAGCTCCGCGTTGACCGCATCCTGGTCGTTGATGTCGAGCAGTGACTGCCGCCCCAGCGTCGCCTTCAGAATGGTCCCGATCTGCGCACCGGACTCCTCGGTCTGAATCGCGCTGAGGGGGTTGGGGTCGTCGCAGAACGTGAAGGTGTTTCCGATGTTCTGCTTGATCCGCATGTACATCGTCGCGCCATCGCACAGATCGCCGTTCTTGATGAACGCCTGCTTTTCGGCCGAGAGCGCGGGTTTGAACTCGATGTCCGGATACACCTGTGTCGGAAGGGTGAACAGGACGGCCTTGGCCTCCACGGCCTGACCGTCCGCGGTGCGCAGCGTGACACCTGCAGCAGTCGTCTCGACCTGCTTGACGACGGTCCCGAGCCTGACGTCCGCCTTGCTGTCGTCGAGTATCGCCTTGGCGAGCGCCGCGGTGCCGCCGTTCGCGATGTGCCAGTGCTTCTCGGAGTCGGTGAAGGTGTACGGGTCCCACGCCGCGGCGGCGAACATCTTCACGTAGCTCATATAGCTGAAGGTGTTCGTCGGCGAGCCGGCATAGAGCACCAGTTCGGCATTCAGTGACGCACGCTGGATGGGGTCGAGATCGAGCTTCGCCATTCTATCCGCGGCGGACATCATGTCGAGCCTTGCCACCTCGGGATTGGAGAAGGGAGCGAACGGTTGCGGGAACAGCGTCTTCGCGCCCTCGCAGAACTTGTCGAAGGCGTCGTTGTAGCCGGCGTCGAACCGCGCGGGCGGAACGTCATGGACCTTGCCGTCGGCCGTCATCACGTAGGCCTTGTCCAGGTCCCGCAGCGGAACCTCCTCGAACCCGAAGCCGTACCGCTGCATCTCGGCGAACACGTGCGGCTGCACCCAGTGCACCGACGAACCGCCCAATTCGATCTGGCGGCCAAGGAACTTGCTCGTGAAGGTCCGCCCCCCGATGCGCGGGCGGGCCTCCAGAACCACTACCCGCCACCCCTTGGCGGCGAGTTCGCGAGCCGCCGTGATGCCTGCGTACCCCGCACCGACGACGGCCACGTCATACGGCCCCTTGTCCTTGCCGTCGCGAGCCTCTCGATCCGGATTCTCCTTGGCGCAACTCGCAAGAGCGATCGTGCCGGCCGCAGCCGCCCCGAATCTCATCAGCGATCGCCGATCTATCCCGCCACCGAACCCCACACCGTCTTCGTCCGTCTGCATCGTCATGCTGCCTTTATACTGCCGTTCGCACCGGTCTCCCGAAGGGATCAAGCGGCGACGTTGATGACCTGGAGGCGGGTGTATTCGTGAACACCTTCCAGACCGCCTTCCGTGCCGAGCCCTGACTGCTTGACGCCGCCGAACGGGATGTCGGGGTGGATGGCCGTGTGCTGGTTGATCCAGACGCTGCCGGCGGAAATGCCCCGCGCGAGCTGTCGGGCGCGATCGACATCGCGGGTCCAGATCGAGGCTCCTAGACCGTATGAGCCGAGATTGGCGCGGACGATCGCGTCGGCCTCGTCGTCGAAGCGGAGGAGAGGGACGACCGGGCCGAACTGCTCGCCGGTGACGAGAGGAGCGTCGTCGCCAAGGTCCGCGATCACCGTCGGCTCGATGAAGTATCCTGGTCGATTGGCCACATGACCGCCGGTCAGCACCGTACCTGACGACGCCGCCTCGTCGATGATGCCTCGGACCTTGTCGAACTGCATGCGGTTCTGCACCGGACCGAGCGTCACGCCGTCCTCGTCGCCCGCGCCCAGCCTGATCTCCCGCGTCGCCGCGACGAAGCGATCCCTGAAGTCGTCATAGACCTCGGTCGCGACGTACAACCGCTTCGGCGCGGCGCAGACCTGACCTGCGTTCAGGAAGACGGTCGCCGCCAGACCGCGGGCCGCGGCCTCCACATCGGCATCGGCGAGCACGATGGCCGGATCGTTGCCTCCGAGCTCCAACGTAACGCGCTTCATGTCGTCCGCGGCACTGCGCATTACCGCCTTGCCCGTGTCGGTCGAACCCGTGAACGATACCTTTGCGACATCCGGGTGCGCGGTGAGGCGTGCGCCCATGTCGTTGTCGTCGGCCACGATATTGAAGACGCCCGCCGGAAAGACGTCTGCTGCGAGACGGCCGAGCTCGAGCGTAGTGAGCGGTGTCGTGGGCGCTGGCTTGAGGACGACCGTGTTGCCTGTGATCAGGGCGGGCGCGTACTTGTTGCTGGCCAGGATCATCGGAAAGTTCCACGGCGTTATGCCGGCTACCACGCCCAGAGGTCTGCGCTCCACCTCGTAGGCTCCGGTCGGATGGTCGCGCTTCTCCGGCTTCAATTCGACAGCGGCATAGAAGCGGATTCCGCGAACTGTCGCGTCGACCTCGTAGCGGGCCTCGCCCCAAGGCTTACCCTGCTCGCGGACGAGCAGCAGGGCGAAGGCGTCGGCCTCCTCGTCGAGACGACGCGCGAATTCCAGCAGGCATTCGCTCCTCTCCGACCACGACCTCGCCGCCCAGTCGGGGAAAGCCCGCGCCGCCGCGGCGACCGCTTCGTCCAACTGAGCGCCATCGGCCACGTGCGCGTCCGCGAAACTTTCGCCGGTGGAGGGATCGATCACGGCGATCGTGCGGGCTCCTTCAACGAGCCGTCCGTCGATTAGCATCCTGTAAGCGTTCATTGCTGATCCTGTCGCTCGGTATCTGGAAGGGAGGCGGTGGAGGAAGATCCACCGATCGGGATGTACGCGACGCACGTGACCTCGACGCGGATGGCGGGGCTGATGAATCCGACGACCTGCACCCCCGCCACCGAAGGCCCATCGCAGCCGCGATAGAAGTCCTGTCGATGCGGGAAGAGACGCTTCGAATACTCTTCACCGGTACAGGAATAGTAGATCGTCTCGCTGACGACGTCCGACGCCGCGCCCCCGTGCGCCGCAAGCACGCGTTCCATCTGTTCGTAGACGACCTTGAACTGAAGTGCCGCGTCGTCGGCATGGAGCTCGTTGCCGACCTCGTCCACGGCGGTGAGGCCACCGATGAAGACGAGATCGCCGGCGCGGACGCCGATGGACATGCAGTATTCGCGCTCCATCACAGGCATCAGATGGAAGGGTGTCGTGGTCATGTGAAAATTGCTCCGACCTGTCACGAAGCGCCATGCGCTGGAACGGCGACGCGGGCTGTACGGGTTGTTGAAACGAGAAAGGCTGCCACGAGAGCCGGCAGCGGGGTGACCAGGAAGACCGCAGACAGCGAGGCGCGCGTGAGCACGAGCGTTCCGATCGCGGGACCGACAGACTGCGCCGCGACGTTCACGATGTAGATCATGCGCGTGTAGCGGTGCCCGGGGTCGTTCTCTGCCGTCATCGACATGTAGAACGCCAGCCCCATGCACCATGCAGAGGCGTAGATGGCGAAGGCGATCGTGAAAAGCAGGGTGGAATGCGCGCCGTAGATGCCGAGCAAGGAGGCCAGAAACACCATCGTCGTGATCGCGATCCAACGTAGATGGCGCCCGCTCTCGCCGAAAAGCGTGGGTATGAGGCTGCCGCCGGCCGAAAAGATGTAGCCGAACGCCATGGCGTTCGCGACAGCTCGCTGATCCAGACCGTTGGAAAGGCCGATCCGCTCGATGAAGGCGTAGATAACATTTACGCTGACGCCGAACAGAAGGAGGCCGACCAATGCGATGCGGCCGGCGTTCCGACCACCGCCCTTCATACGAGGCACCTCCTCCGGCAGGACCGGTTCCGAGGGGCCGTTCAGCGATCGTGGAAGCAGCAGAGCCAGAACGGCGCCGAGCCCAAGCCAGAGCGCACCAGATCCCAGGGCGGCAGCATCGCCGAAATGCGACCGAAGCCCCTCGAGCAGCCAGATCGCGACCGCGGATAGCGTCATCCCCAATGCCAGTCCGGCCCCGTAGGCGCGAACCGGAACCACGGCCTGGGCAAGTACGCAGGCGGTGACCGTAGTGATCAGAACGACCGCGAAGCCGGCAACGAAACGGATGGCGCACAGCACGAGGAAGCCGTCCGCGGCCGCCGTGAACGCGTTGCCGACTGCGGCTACGATCGAAGCCGCTACTATCACCGTCCGCCAGTTCGCGCGAGGCATGAGGAAGAACCCGGCGACCGCGCCCAGCACTCCACCCGCCTGGTCCACGGTCTGTACGAGACCCGCCTGGCTGAGGGTCAGCCCGAGATGATCGACATACAGGCCGATGAAGAAGGGCGCGATGTCGATCAGGATCAGCGAGAATGCGTAGAGAAGGCAGGCGATCGCCAGGGTTCGTCCAGCCACCGTCCCCTTCATCGGTGAGGGTGTGCCGGGGGAAGGCGGTTGCGCGGCTGCCACGCTCACCGACCGGAACCGTGATGGTTGACTCGGCCCCGACGAGCAGAGGGCAGGCGATCAGCGGATGGGGTGTTCGTCGGCACGTCCACGAGACCTGGTACCGAAATTGGTGGGATTCCCTCCACGATCATGCCCGTCCTCGTCCCAAGCTGCTGCTGAGCTTTCTATCGGTTGAGCCGCCCGCCCCACGATGGCCAACCCGCGCTACGCCCGAGCGGCCATGATGAGTCGCGGACGACTGCATCGACAATAGCTCACTCCGACCGCGTAGCAACTTATTTATGCAGATGCATATTATTGAACTGTTCGACTCGCGGTCACGAACCAGAGCAACCGTAGTACCGAAATCGCCGATCTTCTCTGATGCGGCCCCGCAGAGGATGAACCTGCACAGACCTGACCAGAGCGGCCAACAGCCAACCCGTGGGTACGAGCCGGCCTCATAATTATACGTAACGATAATTATTGACCGATCGCGAATCGTTACATAGCAATGAGCATCCGCCCGGATCGCATCCGGCCCGGACAGCGCCCAGCGAAAGATCGCGGCGCCGTCATCGAAGTCTGCGGCGACGCAGGTTCCGGGAAGCGGGAGGACGTTTCAGGACCAATCAAAGGGGAGAGCCTTCCATGCATGTTCCATACGCGTTTCGCCTTCCGGCAACGGTGCTCGCAACCGCGCTCTGCACCACCCTGCCGTTCTCCGTTCGAGCCCAGGAGATGCCCGCTCCTTTCGGTACGGGGCCGGTCTCGTCGGGGCTGGCGGCGCAGGAATCGTCCAATGGAACAATGGCGGCGCCCCCCGCGGCCCAAGGTCGGCCAAGCCCCGGCCAGGCTGACTCGACGGAATCCGGCGATATCGTGGTGACGGCCACCCGGCGTGAGCAGCGGATCCAGGACGTGCCGATCGCGATTTCAGCGATCGGGGCGGCGGCGATCCAGGAGCGTCAGGTCACGCAGGTCGCGGATATCATCAAGCTGGCTCCGAATTCCCAGGTCAGCTATCCCTATGGTGAGGGCGGACCGCCCAACTACGTCATCCGAGGCATATCCTCGACCGACTACTCGCCGAACCAGAGCAAACCCATCGCCATCTACATAGACGAGGGTATCCGTAATCTGCAGGCGTTCGAGTCGATGCCGGTATTCGACGTCGAGCGGGTCGAGGTGTTGCGGGGGCCGCAGGGAACCCTTTACGGGAAGAACGCGACGGGCGGTGCCGTCAACATCGTGACCATCAAGCCCGGCTTCACGACCGAAGGGTACCTGACCGGAAGCTACGGGAACTTCGACCGGGTACGGCTTCAGGGTGCGATCCAGACACCGCTGATCAAGGACATCCTATCCGTCAGGATCGCCGGTCTGTACGTTCACGACAACGGCACCTTCCGGAACCTGGCGCCCGGTGCCGGCGACCTGAATCAGACCGACGTCTTCGCTATCCGCGGTGCGCTCCAGTTCCAGCCGTCCGACGACTTCGAGGCGACGTTGCGCTACAATCACGTCAGGAGCGGCGGTCGGAACTACGCTCCGATCGCCGCGAACATCGACTTCAACGACCCCGCGATCCTCTTCCCCGGCAACAACCTCGGCAATCAGCCCGGTTCCAACAGGAACGGCCTGGGGTTCTTCGAGAGCTCGCTCACCCGGACCCCGAAGCGGGACATCCGCATCGACGGTCTCAACCTCGTGATGAAGTGGAACGCCTCGGACACCATCACCCTTAATTCGGTGACCACGTACGATTGGGGCAAGTGGGTCGATACCGTGGACTCCGACGGTCTCGAGCTCGAAGTGGAGAGCCCTTTCGTTACACGCGGCAAGAACCTCAAGCAGTTCGTTCAGGAGTTTCGTCTCGCCACCTCGTTCGCAGGTCCCTTCAATCTTCAGGCCGGAGCGATGTACACCTGGGACAGCGCCAATGCCGGATTCGATTTCCGCCTCTTCACCGACCCAGCCTGCGGGAACGCCTGCAACGCCGGCCTTACTGCCAACGGCCGAGGCCTCACCCAGACGAACAACTTCCTACAGAAGCGCGACGGGTACTCGGCGTACGTTCGTGGAGAGCTCGAGCTTGCCCGAACGCTCACCGCCACGGGCGGCGTGCGCTTCAGCCGCGACAAGGTCGCCGTCAGCCGATACAATGCCTTCCTGGGCGACACCGCCGACACGTTCGCGGTAAACACGATCGCCAACGTGTCAGACCGCCGGACCTTCAACGACACCAGCTTCGAAGCCGGCATCAACTGGAAGCCCGCCGAGACCCTGCTGCTGTACGGCTCCATGCGCGAGGGATACCGTACGGGTGCCGTGAACGCGCAGGGCTTCAGCGACCCGTCGGAAGTCAACTTCGCACCGCCCGAGACCGCGCGGACCTTCGAGGCGGGCTTCAAGTCCACGCTGCTCGACCGGGCGCTCACGGTCAACGGCTCGGTGTTCCAGACCGACTACAAGAATCAGCAGGTCATCGTGCCCGAAGGGCTGCTCCTGCCACTTCGTTCGATAAGCGACTCGCGCGTCCGGGGCTTCGAGGCTGAGATCACCGCCAAGCCGACCAACCGTGTGACTTTGGGCGTCGGCATCGGCGTCCTCGATCCGACCTATGGCGCCGATGCGGTCGTCACGGGAACGAGCGGCGTCGATGTCGCCGGCAATCAGATCGCCAACTCCGCGCGGTTCAGCCTGAACCTGAACACGAACGTCGTGCTGGCCAAGTTGGCCGATGCGACGATCGAGTTCAACGGCGACGGCGTCTACACGTCGCGCGTCTACTACGATATCGGCGAGACACTTTCGCAGGGTGGCTATTGGCTGGCGAATGCTCGTGTCGCCTACAACGCAGACCGTTTCTCGGTCGGTGCCGGCGTCAAAAATCTCTTCAATGAGAAGTACGTATCTTACGGACTGCAGTTGCGCGCTCTTGGTTTCGATTTCCTGCAGCGCGGTGTGCCGCGCATGTACAGCGCCGACGTCACCTTCCGCTTCTAACGCCTGGAGTTTCCTCGAACGCCGGGTCGGACTGAAGAACACGCAGGCTGCGCACGGTACACCTGCTCCGATCGGATCATCGCGTGCGACGATGATCCCGATTTTGTTCACGTCGCAGGACGCGCCCCTACCTCGTCGAGACAGCTTTCGGCAGGCGGCGAGACTGGCCGCCAAGGCGACCGAAGACATTTTTACTTCTGCAACAAGGCGGTCACCGCGATTTCGGGGCGACTCTGCCAGCCGCTTTTCCGAACGTCATCTCTCGGGGGGACAGCACTCCGTCGCGCGTCGCGTCGAGTGCCCGTGGCGGCCTAGCCAGCAACTCGCGGCGGGAGACGAAGCCGTCTCCATTCCGATCGAGCTTGCGAAAGTTCGATACCGGCATCCCCTGCATCCGCCACTCCGTACGCGAGATACGGCTATCCCGGTCGGCATCCATCTTCTCGATCAGCTTCCTGACCCTGATGGGCGCGGACGATGGCGGACCGTTCGCAACGGCTGACGAGACGATAGTTGCGCAGACCACAACCCAGATCGCCCCGAACACAGGTTTCGCCGCGGAACGCATTGACATGGAACCGGTCTCCTTCATTTTTTTCGGATAGCGCATAACGGCAGGCGCGGCATCACAGTATTTCTTCGATCGAGAATTAGCACGTGGGTGAAAACGCAGCTGCCACCGTCCTTAAACACAGTGGTTGACCGTGTGCCGGCCCGACGACGGACCAAGCAGAGGGCCGCGAATGGCTTGTAATTATGTGAACGTATAATAATGTTGACGAGGGGGTTGGGTGCGTGCTCAGTTGCATATCGAGACGCCGGCTCCTGCCGATAGGACCTTCGGGACGATCGGCGTCGCTCGACCTGGTATTCGCAAAGTCGCAAAGACTACCGATCCGGTGATGGCTAGATGATCGCGAGAGGAGATGCCGTGATGCAGCGACCGCAGGTGTCCATCAAGAAGCAGCCGCGTCATGCTTGGCGGCCAATCGCCGCGGCACCCGATATCTCGATGACTTCGCGATGAAGGTTCATCTCAACGTGAACGGCACGCGCGTAAGCCCGGAGGTCGATGACGACACGCCCCTTCTGTGGGTACTGCGCGACACGCTCGGGCTGAAAGGCACGAAGTTCGGCTGCGGCATAGGTCAGTGCGGCGCATGCACGGTCCTTGTCGATGGACAGGCAACCCGTTCGTGCTCGCTGGCGGCAACGGCCGCTGCAGGGCTCGACATCATGACGATCGAAGGCCTCTCGGCCGATGGCGCTCAATACGTCCAGAAGGCCTGGCAGGATCACAGGGTTCCGCAGTGCGGGTACTGTCAGTCCGGTATGATCATGGCCGTGACCGCACTGCTGTCGAAGACCGCGGCTCCGACCGATGAGGACATCGATCAGGAGATCACCAACATCTGTCGCTGCGGTACCTACGACCGCATCCGCGCGGCGATCCATGCCGCTGCGAACAACCGGGTCTGATGGCCATATGGAACCCGATCGCAGGTCCCTTCTGAAGTCCATCGCCGCGGTCTCGGCCGGGATCGTCTTCCCCGTCGCCATCGCTGGCTGCCGCGTCGATGACTACGGTCCCGCCGAGCCGGTCGAGCTGATCTCCTGGGTAGTGGTGATGCCGAACAACACCGTCAGGATCCGGATACCGCAGAGCGACATCGGACAGGGCGTGATGACGACCCTTTCGCAGGTCCTGGCCGAAGAACTCGACCTCGACTGGTCGCTTGTTCGGCCGGAATTCTTCGATCCCCTCACAAATCTCAGGCGGGGCAACGTCTACGTCTACACCTGCACCGAGAGCAGCTGGTCGCAGATCGCCTCTTCGATCCGATGAGGATGGCAGGCGCGCAGATCCGCCACATGCTGCTCGCCGCGGCGTCCCGACGCTCCGGGATCCCCGTCGAGGACCTCAGGACGGAGAACAGCAGCATCGTCTCCGCGGGCGGCGGAAGGCAGAGCTATGCCGAGTTGGCGCTCGAGGCTTCGCGTCTCACACCTCCGGACCCCGCGACGGTGAAGCTGAAGGACGCGGCCGATTACAGGCTCATAGGAAAGCCGATAAAGCGCCTCGATCTTACCGCGAAGACGACGGGCGCACTCAGGTACGGCATCGACGTCGAGCTGCCCGGCATGCTTTACGCTGCCGTCCGTCAGTCGCCGGTCTACGGCGGACGGCTCGTCTCCTATGACGAGAGTGCAATCTCCAGCTTTCCAGGGGTGGTCAAGGTCGTGCGGATCGCCGGCGGCCCTTCCGGTCTGAACGGGCCGATCGCGGACGGTGGCGAGGACTATCCGATGGACGACGCGGTAGCCGTCGTGGCGGACAGCTTCTGGCGGGCGAGGAAGGCTCTGCTCGCCTTGCCTATCCAGTGGGAGGACGGAGAGTTCGCGACCGCGAGCAGCCCATCAATCATGGCCGACCTGACGCGGCGGGTCGGGCAGCCCCAGCCGGTCGTCAGGGAGGCCGGGGGCTTCGGCGAGGCGATCGGACGGGCTCACCAGATAATCGAAGCGGACTATTCGTATCCCTTCATGGACGCGATGCCGCTCGAGCCGATCAACTGCACGGCGTGGCTACAGCCTGATGGCCTTCAGGTGTGGGCGTCTACGCAGTTCGCCCAGGATGCCCACCGATTGGCCGCGGTGACGGCCGGCCTTCCGCCGGAGAAGGTACGCTTCCACCTCCCTTACACAGGCGGTGGCTTCGGTAGACGATGTCAGAACGAGTACGTCTCGCAGGGAGTACAGATCGCCAAGGCCGTCGCAGACCGGCCGATCAAGCTGATCTGGACCCGGGAGGAGATGATGGCCCGCGGCTATCCTCCCCCGATCACGGTCTCGCGTTTCAAGGCTGGGCTCGACGAGAATGGAAAGGTGATCGCGTGGTTCAACCGGGTGGTGAGCGGGACCGCGCCGGACCAGAGCTACGGCCCTGCCCGCCTGCCGCATTACGTGCCCAACCTCAGGATCGAGTACGCGCGCATCAAGACGCCACAGCCTTTCGGCTGGATGAGAGGCGTCGCCTTCACGCAACACGTGTGGATGAACCAGGGCTTCCAGGACGAACTCGCCGTAGCTGCGAGGCGCGACCCGGTGGAACTCTACTTCGAGCTGCTCGACGAGAACAGCGTGCCGGCTGGACTGGCGGATCGCAAGGTCGCGGTCGGTCGCATCCGCCACATGCGGGCGGTACTGAAGCGCGTCACGGAGATCGCCCGGTGGGGCGAGCCGATGGCGCCGGGCAGAGGTCGAGGCGTATCCGTCAGCGATTTCAGCTACTGGGTCACCTATCGCACCGGAACTGCCGCTGCGGTAGTCGATGTATCACTTGACGGTAAGGGAGGCCTCCGGGTCGATCGCGTCGTCGTGGTTCTGAACTGTGGCCGCATACTGAATCCCGAAGTCGTACGGGGGCAGGTCGAGGGCAGCATCTTCTGGGCGCTCACCACCGCGCTCTACGGAAAGATCACCCTCGAGAACGGTCGCGTGGTGGAGCGCAACTTCCAGGACCACAACGTGGCGCGGCTCGCAACCGCGTGTCGCGACATACGCATCGAACTCGTCGAGAGCGACGACCATCCCGCCGGCGTCGGCGAGGATGCCGTTCCCATCGTGATGACAGCGATGCTCAACGCCATACACGCTGCTGGAGGGCCGCGCATCCGGTCGCTTCCGCTCAGCCAGCATGACCTGTCATTCCGCGCTACGAATCCGGTCGCTCCGTCTCAGCCTAGCCGCGGCATCGCGATGCGCGCATACCCCCCATCCGCCGCTTGCGGATGGGGGGAGGCAACGCCTAGCCGACCGACCTGATCGCCAGGCTTTCGGCCTTGCAGAAGGCGTTCTTCGACACCAGCCTGCCGTCCTCGAAGCGAAGGATGTCGAGCCCATCGACCATCGACCTGGATCCATCCGCCGCCGTCATCATCATCGTCCAGGTCACGAGCGCGCGAGCATTCGGCTCGTCGAGGATAGTCGAGGTCACGTCGTAGCTGACGTCGCCAAGCGTGCCATCGAAGATGGACCTCAACGAGGTGCCGATCGCCGCCCTGCCCCGATGCTCGATCCCGTTCGGATCGACGTAGACCGCTTCCGGGGAAAGCAACTCGACCATTCGGTCGTAGTCCTTGTCGTTGAACGTATTCATGAATGCCGTCGTGTTGTCGGAAAGGTCGGACATGCTTGCTCCTGGGGTTTTTCGTCGTATTGTGGAAAGAGCCGACCGGGCCGGACCTCTTTTGTGGCCTGTGACCGGACGGGTTCGTCAAACGGGTACCGTCAATTGTCGAACGGCACTCCGAGAGAATTGCGGAAGGTCTGAGGCGAACAGTTGGCCCAGCGCTTGAAGGCGCATCGGAAGTTGCTGACCTCGGTGTAGCCTGCGCGGTCCGCGACCTCGCCGATCGTCAGGCCGGGATCCGCAAGACACCGCTTGGCAAATGCGAACCGGATTTCAGCCAGCGTCCATGCGTACGTCGTTCCCAACTCACGGAGCCTGCGGCGAAGCGTCCTGCCCGACAGCCCGAGTTCCCGTGCACGTCGGCTTCCGCTGCGTCGAAGCGCGGCCCCGTCAGGACAACTTCCTTCAGTCGTCTCACGAGCGGCGGGTCCGACCCGAGAGCTGGGTCCGCTGCGTTAAGGGCATCCCCTCGGGCATCATCCTGCATGCGCCCCGTACGGCGGCGTCGTTCGGAAAGCGCGCGTTCTCCAGCGTCCTCGAAGAGCGACGAGCAGCCCACTCCATCGCAAAGAGCCTCCAGTGCGGCTGTGGACGAGTGCGAGTCGACTATCCGCCACGGATCCGAAGGGGGCGTACCATCATCGAGCAGGCGAACGTCTCCTACCACGCCTTTCCGAAGATCGGCCGGATTCGATCGATCCACCATCCTTGAATGCGATGCCATTACGCGCGCTCCTCTCCACGCTCCCGGTCACGACGCGGCGGTCTCGCCTGATCGGCGAGACCGGAACCGCCAAGTCGTCCGAACCGATGCCGCCGTACTACGCCAGCTCGACGGACCGCCGGACAGACGGCGCGACACAACCTGACGACGGACATGTATCCATTGAGACGCAACGCCGTGAGACTCCTCAATCAATTATACATGTGGATAAATCAAGAGGTTTGAAGATGGATAGCATCACGGCAAGACCTCTGGCGGGCTGTAGTATGCCGGACGACACGACACCTAAGCCAACGATCGAGGGTGCAGATCGGCATAGGATGACACGGCTTTCGATTACGCCTTGTATTTATACAGATGCCGAATTAACGTTCCATTCGCAGCAGAGGAGAGGGCGTTGAAAGCCTATCGCGTAGGGCAGATCGTGCCCAGTTCGAATGTGACGATGGAAACCGAGATCCCGGCACTCCTGCGTTCGCGGGAGTCCATCTCCCCCCGAGCGCTTCACCTTCCACTCGGCACGTATGCGCATGAAGCACGTGACCAAGGAGGAGCTGTCCAGGATGGACGCCGCAAGTGACGAATGCGCCATCGAACTCTCCGATGCCGCGGTCGACGTCATGGGCTACGCGTGCCTCGTCGCCATCATGTCGATGGGCAAGGGATACCACCGGGCGTCGCAGAAGCGGCTGCATCAGGCGACGGCAGACAACGGCAACCCGGCGCCGGTCGTATCGTCAGCAGGTGCGCTCGTCGATGCGATCAAGGCGATCGGCGCGAAGCGCGTGGCGATCGTTGCGCCGTACATGAAGCCGCTGACCGAACTCGTCGTGGATTACATTCGCGCCGAGGGGATCGACGTGGTCGAGTGGCGCGCCCTCGAGATTTCCGACAACCTTGCCGTCGCGGCGCACGACCCTGCGAAGCTCCCCGGCATCGTCGCCTCGATGGAGCATCTGTCGGAGGTGGATGCAATCGTGCTGTCGGCATGCGTTCAGATGCCGTCCCTGCCGGCGGTATCGATCGTCGAGGCGCAGGTCGGAAAGCCGGTGCTGACGGCCGCGATCGCGACGACCTGGGCCATGCTGCGGGCGCTCGACCTCGATACGCGGGTCCCCGGTGGCGGAACGCTGCTGTCGGGAGCGTTCTGACCATGGTCGTCCCATTCGGTTACAACGTTCACGCGAACGGCATCCGGCATCATCTGGTGCGACATGTCGGATCCGGGCGTCACCCACTGCTGCTCGTTCCCGGAATCACGTCGCCTGCGGTCACCTGGGACTTCGTTGCCTCCGGTCTGGTCGACGAATACGAGGTGCATGTCCTTGACGTCCGCGGACGCGGACTTAGCCAAGCGGGCGACCTCGACTATTCGCTCGATGCGATGGCGGACGATGTCGTGGATCTGGTGTCGAAGCTCGGTTTCGACCGTCCGGTCGTCCTCGGTCATTCGATGGGCGCGCGCACGGCCATACGCGCTGCGAGAAAGGCGCCGAAAGCGTTCGGCGGTCTGATCCTGGCCGATCCGCCGGTCAGCGGACCAGATCGGCGCGTCTATCCTTCGGCCTGGGCCTGGTACGAGGACTCGATCCTACTCGCACAGCGCGGGTGCTCGGCAGACGACATGAAGGCGTTCTGCCCCACATGGACGGTCGAACAACGAGCGCTGCGCGCGGAGTGGCTCCATACATGCGAACTGCACGCCATCAAGGCCGCCTATGACGGCTTCCACGCCGACGATGTCCATGCCGACCTGCCGCATATCGACGTACCGATGCGACTGATCGTCGCTGGAGCCTCGCCCGTGATCGAGGCGAAGGACGTCACCGAGATCCGGTCGCTTGCGCCAGCCATGGACGTGGTGACGGTCGAAGGAGCCGGGCACATGATCCCGTGGGACGATCTGAACGGATTTCTGCAGGCGGTCGCAGGCTTCAAAGCAAATATCGACGAGGCCGCACATGGATCACGCTAGTTTCGCAGAGATATGCCTCCATCAGTTGAAGATGTCGGGCGTACGGGCCGACGAGCGGCTAGTGGTGCTCACCCAGGGAGATGAGCGTCTGGACTACGCCGACGCCTTCCTTGCAGCAGGTCGGGCGCTGAAGGCCAACATCTATCACATGCGCCTGCCCGCCCCACCGCCGATGGGCAGCTGGGCCGTCGGTCAGACGCCGCTCGCGCGCATGCCCGAAGCGGTGGAGGCGTTGAAGAGCGTCGACATGGTGATCGACTGCATCTTCCTCCTGTTCTCGCCCGAGCAGATGGCCATCCAGGCCGCCGGGGCGCGGGTGCTGACGGTCGTCGAACCGCCAGAACTGCTGGCTCGCATGCTTCCGTCCCGGGAGTTGCGCGAGAAGGTGGAGATCGCCGGGGAACTGCTGGCAGGGGCGAAGTCGATGCACATCACCTCGCCGCACGGTACCGACGTCACCTACAAGCTCGGCACCTACCCGACCGTGACTGAATACGCCTGCACGGACGAGCCCGGTCGTTGGGACCATTGGCCTTCCGGCTTCGTCTTTACCGGCGGCGCGGATGATGGCGTGGACGGTCAGTTCGTCGTCGCCCCAGGAGATGTCCTGCTTCCACAGAATCTCTACGTTCGCGAACCCATCACGTACACGATCGAGAAGGGCATCGTGACTTCGATCCGGGGCGGCTTCGAGGCGGACATCGTGAAATCCTACATGGCCGACTTCGACGATCCTCGGGGCTTCGCCATGAGCCACATCGGCTGGGGCATGAACCCGGATGCGAAATGGCATCGCATGACGCCGGGCGAGTTCCCCGGTGGCATGGGCATGGAGCCGCGCAGCTTCCTAGGAAACGTACTCTTCTCGACCGGTCCGAACAACGAACTCGGCGGCGCGAACGATACGGACTGTCATCTGGACATCCCGCTGCGAGGTTGCTCGCTGTTCCTCGACGGAGAGCCCGTCGTGCTGAACGGCGCGATCGCGGCACAGGAGCTGCTCGCGAGCGGTCGCAAGGTGTACGATGTCGCAGGTTGATGTCTATGAGAAGGCTGGTTTCGGCCGGCAGGTGCCCCGCGGAACACGACCGGGAGTCGTGGTCGTGGACTTCAGCTACGGTTTCACGGACACGCGCTATCCGACCGCGGCGGACATGCGCGCGCAGATCGCCAAGACCCGTGAGATCACCGACCTGGCACGAAGCCGCGGCTTCCCAGTCATATATACGACGATCGCCTACCAGCCTTGGGAGGTAGAGACGCTGCCCTGGCTACGGAAGGCGACTGGCATGAGAGCGCTTCTTGCGGGGAGTCGGCTGGTCGAGATCGATGTGGCGACGGGAATCGTTGAAGGTGACCCCATCGTCGTCAAGCATGGTGCGTCGGCGTTCCACGGCACGAACCTGGCGTCCCTTCTGACGGCGGCTCACGTCGATACCGCGGTAATAACCGGGGCGACGACGTCGGGCTGCGTTCGCGCCACGGCGGTCGACGCGGTCCAGTCCGGGTTCACCGTCCTCGTGCCGCGGGACTGCTGCGCCGACCGGGCTTCGGATCCCCATGAGGCGAGCCTGTACGACATTTCGCAGAAGTACGGAGACGTCACCGACGCGACTGACGTCATCGAATGGTTCGGACGGCTCTAGATGCGAGAACATGAGTACTTGAGTACTCAGACGAAAAAAGGAGAGGGACGGAAATGGCTCAGCATGTGATCGTCGTAGGAGCAGGGCCTATAGGGCTGCTGACGGCATTCGGACTTGCGAAGGAGGGGACGCGCGTCACCATCCTCGAGGCGGAGGATCGGTTCAACGACAAGCCGCGCGCGCTCGTCTACCACTACCCCGTCTTGCCTCATCTCGAACGTCTCGGACTGTTGCAGGACTGCCTCGCCGAAGGTTCCTTCGACAGAGTTTCGGCTGGCACATTCACAGCACCGGCGAGATGATCGAGTGGGAGTGGTCGCCGGAAGGTATGGGCGGCCACGCGCTGCACCTTCACCAAGGGCTTCTTTCCAAGATCCTGGCACGGCGCGCCTCTGCGCTTCCGAACGTCGAGATACTGCTCCGCACCCGGCTCACCTCCTGCCGCCAGACCGATGCCGGTGTCATAGTGGAGGTGGAGGGCCCAGACGGGCCTTCCGTGATCGAAGGCGACTACCTCATCGGAGCGGACGGCGCGAACAGCACCGTGCGCAGGAACGTGCTTAACCTGCAGTTCCTCGGAACGACCTGGCCGGAGCGCTATGTCGCAACCAACACGAGAATCGACCTGTCCTCGCGCGACTACCCGAAGTCCGTCATGCAACTCGATCAGAAGCACGGGTCGATCATCTGCAAGATCGAGGACCCCGAAGTCTGGCGCGTGACCTTCGTCGAGGATCCCGACCTGCCGATCGAGGGGATCGAGGCGCGCATCGGCGAGATGTTCGCCGATCACCTGCCGGATCTGCCGTATGAAGTCCTCGCTTACTCCCCTTATCGCATGCACCAGCGCATCGCCGACCGCATGCGCGTCGGCCGCATCCTGCTCGTCGGCGATGCCGGACACGTGACGAATCCGACCGGTGGTCTCGGCCTGACCGGTGGCATGTTCGACGCCTTCGCCCTGATCGGCGCCTTGAACCGGGTCATCCACGACAGCGCGGGAGAGGAAATGCTCGAGTTCTACGAGCGCGACCGGCGGCGTGTTTTCGCGGAGATCACTTCTCCTCGAGCGTCCGGAAACCTGCGCAGCCTTTACCACATGAAGGATGGACAGGATAAGGACGATCGCATCCAATTCCTGCGCACGGTCGCCGGGGATAAACGGCTCCTCGAGCGCGAGCTCAGCTTCACCAAGCAGATGGAGACGCAGTTCTGAGTAATCCGCGCTCTTTCGAGCTGGCAGATTTCGGAGGCGTTTTCCTGACCACTGGACGCGTTCATGACGGAGACCGCGACTGGCCCGGGATCAACGCCTACGTACAGTGGTTCGTCCCGATGAACCGGCGACCCGTCTCCGTGCTTCTGGTGCACGGCGGCGGGGGTCAGGGCGCCGACTTCCTGCGGACACCCGACGGTAGACCTGGATGGATACATCGCTTTCTACGTGCGGGATACGCCACATATGTCATCGACCGTCCGGGGCACGGGCGCTCGACCTGGAACGACAGGGTGCTAGGTCCCCAGCAGCCGGCCGCCGACTACCAAGCGCTTTACCCTCGTTTCGTGGAGGTCGCGGAAAACGCGTTGTGGAAGGAAGCCGCAAGGCACGACAGGTGGCCCGTCAATCCGCGAGCGGGCGATAGGTTCATGGCTGGACAGGGGCCGATGGCCGCCACGCTCGGCGCCAGCCAACGCCACGTCGAGGTGGTCGCCGAGCAACTGTTCGAACTGACCGGGCCTACGATTGTGGTAAGTCATTCGATGGGCGGGCCTTGCGGCTGGGCCCTGACCGCGATTGGGGGCCCGAGCGTGGTGGCCGTGGTCGCGGCGGAGCCGTTCGGATACCCCGGCATGGTCCATCCGTTGGGGTGCTTCGACAACGGTTTGGCCGCGTTACCCTACCGAGGTCATCACGATCCGTTCGCAAGGCCCATCGCCATCGTAACTGGTGAAGCGACGTGGATGCGGGACGCGAACAGCCGCGCTGCCGCCTTCGTGCGAGCGAGAGCGCCGATTTTCGAGCACTTCCTGCTTGAGGAGCACGGCATCACCGGTAACGGCCACATGCTCATGAGCGAAACCAACAGCGACGAGATCGCCGACCTCATGATCCGGTGGCTCGCTAGAACGCTTGATGAGACCGCCGGCCGCGACAAGGACATGGGACAGGTGACTTCCTAGCCCGCCCGATCCGGGCTACTGCCCTGGGAAACCATGATGTCGGAAGCGGTTGGGATGGAAGTCGAAGCGATCGGTGCCGAGGAGGCGAAGCGGGAAGCCCTCACGGCGAAGGCGCGTAAGCCCGGGCGTCCACGTAAGGATGCCAATCACAGGGAGTCGATCCTGAACAAGGCCGAGGTGGCGTTTGCCGAAGGCGGATACGCAGGAATCAGCATCCGTGACATCGCGGAGCGCGCCGGCGTCAACCAGGGCCTCATACGGTACTATTTCGACACCAAGCAGCAACTGTTCGACGAGGTCTACCGCCGCCGCGGCGGATTGCTCTCCGGACATCGCCACGTACTGCTCGACCGGTTGCTGGAAAGCGGCGAGCCCCTGTCGGTCCAGTCGATCATCCGCGCCTATCTACAGCCTCAATGGGACCTCAAGTACAGCGGCGAGGCGGGTGCGGCGTTCGTTCGCCTTCAGGCGCGCCTCCACGCCGAGCCGGAAGAACATGCGTTGCGACTGCGGCGCGAGGTCTACGACGCATCGGTCCGGCGGTACGTCGATGCGCTAGCCGACATTCTCCCGAACATCCCCAAGAGGACAATCGGCCTGCGCATGGCGTTCTTGGTAGGCACCTACCTGTTCATGCTGAACGACCTGGGTCGTATCGAGGATCTGACCGAGGGGAAGATACAGCAACTATCGAAGGACGAGATGCTCGCGCACATGGTCAACTTCCTCACTGCTGGCATACAGGCTCCCAGCCCGTGAGCCGGACGCCGGGTCGGACGCCCGGCCGTCCGGACAGATCATCGGGCCATTGTCCCGAACCGCATGCCGGCCTTCCTGCCGTCGTACGTGGCCTGCGCAATTTGTCCGGCACCGAGACAGTCGCCGATCCGCTCCACCGAGCGGATCAGGCCGGCGTCTCGCTTCTCCACGAGCTGATGATAGAGCGCCTCGTTCGAGACCTGACCCGTCACGAGCACCACGGTATCGGCGGCGATCTCGCACTCCCGACCGTCGAGCTGCCGACTGACGGTGACCTTGCCTTCGGCGATTGAAACGATCGACGTACCGACCACCATCTCGATTCCCGCCTCGTTCATCGATTGATGACATGGACGAGTTCGAGCGTGTTGTGCGTCCACGGTGAGGGATCGCTGGCGGTCGTTACGTAGGTGACCTTGCATCCGGCCTTGGCGAGACGATCGGCGATTACGGCGGCCATGTAATAGTAGTCCTCATCGTAGACCACGACGCGCCCACCCTCCGGCAGCCTGTCGTCGAGGATGTCCTCGGCCGTCAGTACATGGGGAAGGTCGTGTCCGGGGATCGGTTCATCGTGATTGCGGCCGACGCCCTCGCCACGCCACTTCGCACCTGTGGCAACGATGACGTGGTCCGCGTCGAACCCGGCGACGTCGTCGGCGCCGAGCGGACTGTCGAGATACATGTTCACGTTCGGCATCGTCTGCAACTGACCGACCCGGTAGTCGACGACGCGGCCCCAGGCGCTCAGACGCGGCAGCCGGCGCTCCCTCACGAGCCGCCCCCCCCACTCGCTGCCCGCGTCTGCGATCGAGACCTGGTATCCGCGCTTCGCCAGCGTATGAGCCGCTTCCAGACCGGCGGGCCCGCCGCCCACGATGAGGATGGACGCGTCCGGATCGTGCGCCTCGGACACGTCCTCCGGATGCCAGCCGCTGACGTGTTCCTCGCCGGCGGAAGGGTTCTGGGTGCAGCGGATCCTGGACGAGGTCATGACCTCCGCGGTGCAGGCGTTGCAGCCGATGCATTCCCGGATGTCGTCCTGTCGGCCGGCATCGATCTTGTTCGGCAGGAACGGGTCGGCGATCGATGGCCGCGCCGCACCGATCAAGTCGAGCACGCCGCGCTTGATCTGACTGACCATGGCGTCGGGCGAGGTGAAACGGCCCACACCTACCACAGGCTTGCTGGTGACCTTCTTGACGAAATCGATGAACGGCTCCTGCTGCCCCTCCTCGAAGAAGCGGCTGCTGCCGCTGTCCCACGCCCAGTCGCTGACGTTCACGTCCCACAGGTCCGGGACGTCCGCCAGCGCCTCTACGACGCGTCGACCATCCTCAAGCGCCGTTATGTTGGACGCACGGCGCCGGTCCTCGACGGCGAAGCGTACCGCCACCGCACATTTGTCGCCCACGGCGTCCTTGACGTCCGACAGCGTCTCGCGAAGCAGCCTGACACGGTTCTTGAATACGCCCCCGTATTCGTCGGTACGCTTGTTCACGCGGGTGTCCAGGAAGTCCTGCAGCAGCGATAGGTTGTGCGCGCAGTACACATAGATGATGTCGAAACCCGCTTCACGGGCCCGCAGCGCGGCATCGCGGTACCACCGGCGGAAATTGGCGATGTCCTGCCGGTCGATCGTCCTCGCGGAGATGGGGTTGATGAAGTAATGCGGGTACTTGCCCGTAGGTGATAGCGGATGCTCGCGATGGTAGATGGCAGGACCCGAGGCACCCGCATGGGCAAGCTCGACGCCTGCCAGCGCGCCATGCTCCTTGATGGCCGCGACGACCCGCGACAGCGGCTCGATGTGTTTGTCGTCGTACATCCGCGGATCCGGTAGGGGCGCGTGATCCGACGTCTCGTGGATCATGGTCTCTTCCAGGCAGACGACACCCCAGCCGCCCTCCGCCCTCACCCTACGGAAGGCAATCATCTGCTCGAGTGCCGTCATCCCCATGGCCGTTGCATGGGGCACTACATAGAACCGGTTCTTCGTCCTGACGGGACCGATCTGCACGGGTTCAAACAGGATATCGTATCGGGGATCGCGCATCTATAACTCCGCCGGCGGCTCGCTCGGGAGCGGGTTCCCGACGTTCGACGTCGGCGGTGCCTCCATCCCCCGCCGGAGTCGGATGGAGTACGGGCACAGTAGAGCGGCGTCGATGATGCCGTGTATGTAAAGCGGCCATAATAAGGGAACGCCTCCCGAAAGGCGTGCTTGCGAAGCCGCGTCCCGGACGTCCCGACCAAATATCGCCGGGCCAGACCGTATCGCTCATCGGCCGATAGGTTCAACGCGTCCGTTCATGCGAGCGAGCGCGTCGAAGAGCGTCATGTCGAGGTCCATCCGGTGCTCGGCGCCGCGACCTTCTCGGAGCGGCGACTTGCCTTCGACGCCATCATCCAGGCGCTCAGGCCTAGTGTGAGAAAAGTCGTACGATCGATAGAGCGATGATCGTCATGACGCCGGAGCGCGCCGACGGCGGCTCGGATCGCGACGTACGCGCCTGCCGTGCGATCACTTCGCCGTCCGAGAGGAGCATTCCCGTTCAGCGTCTCGCAGCGACGATTCCGCCAGCTTCCAGGCGGGATACGCCACGACGTACGACAAGCCAGTCGATCTCCGTTCCACCTGCTCCGCATGAAAAGCACTGAAAGCGCGTTCCGCCGCGGTTGATGTAGAGATCCCTCGTCGGATCGGGATGCAGGCTGCAGCAGGATCGGATCGCGCCGCGGTCGGGATCACCCTCGGCAACCCCGTCGAGCGCATCGACGAGCAGCGCGAATGCCGCATGGGTAGCACTGCCGCGCTCGGCCTGAAGCGCATCCACCAGCCCGTGTTAGCGTCCCGCGGACGCAGGTCGAACCTCCCGCGCCGTGGCATCCGTCTCGGGCGTGATGTCGTCGCTCGGATCGAAGTCGTCTTCATCGGGGAAGCCCACCAGAGTACCGGAAATGAGCTGTCGCGAGCCCGCAACATCGCCGGGGGACAGCCCGGGTTCCAGATCCACGCTTGGCCGAGATACGAGGCTGCTTCCGACCGGAAGCAGCCTCACCCCGATCGCGATCCTGTCGAGTTCACCGCGACCCGACCGCAGAGCTTTCCTCCTGGCGTCGCCGTCGACGAAATGGACGCCCCTCCAACTGCCGTCCGACATGGCAAGTTCGAGGTAGTTCGGTAATCCAATATCACGATAGTTCATGTCTCCTCCTTTGGCATATGCCTTCGGTTCAAGCCGTCGACTCGGGGGGGTGCGGAAGCGGCGCCAGCGGTGGGCCGGGCCGCCGCTCGACGGGACAGTTGATGATCGTTCGTCGGAGCGTCTCTCGACGATCCCGAATCGGGCGACCGCGCCGAAAATGGCGCGCGGACAGGCCTCCTCGACTTCTATGCATCGATCGCCGATCCGACGAGGCGACGCCCGCCGTCGCGATTTCAGGTGCGCGCTCTCGGTGTCGCATGATCCGAAGGATCGCTTCCTACATTCGCGGCAACTTCTTTCAGGCAGATCATGAACGATATTTGTAGCTTCGTCGGTATCTGATCGCGACGGGTAATTGCGCCGATCGTCCTCATGGTATCAGGTATGTAGGAATCGATCTTCACGAGCGCGCCGGAATCTATCTCGGCACTAACCTGGTCCTTCGAAAGAAGAGTCAGGAAGTCGATGCGAACTAAGACGCCTCGGATGAGTGCAACGGATCCACATTGTATGGGTGCCTCCGGACGCACCATCCCGGACCGATCGAACATCTTCTGCCACCTATCAAGCAGGCCCGACGCTCTACGGGCGACAATCCAAGGATAGGCCGCCAATTGCTCAAACCCGGCAACGCTGCCGGCAAGCGGATGCTCGGCCCGTCCTATGATGGTGAGTCGATCCGCGAATAGTGGTTCCTGAAAAAGGTCTGTCCCGGGGTTATCACGGAGCGCGCCGATGAGAATGGCGATCTTGCCGCTGCGGAGCAGTTCGACCAGCTCGAGATACGACCCTTCTAGAACGTCGACTGTTACATCTGGCTGTTCTTTCAATAGATCCGCCAGCGTCGCTGGCAGCAGCAGGGACCGCGACAACGCCATTGCCCCAACGGAGAGGTGGCCGCCCCGGTCTGCGGTCTCCTGAAGCGCCGCAGCAAGTTCTGCGACCCCGATCATGAAACTTCGCGCAAGTCTCGATCCAGCGCGTGTGAGTTCCACGCCACGGCCCCGTTGCTCGACGAGACTAGTGCCTGACAGCGTTTCCAATCCGCGAACGGCACGGTGCAGAGACGGCGCGGAGATGCCTGCGGTCTCGCTCGCGCTCGAGAAGCCGCCAGCTTCCGCCAGCGCGATCAGACCGCGGACGTGCGGTGTCGTTAGGTAGCGATCGAACTTCTCTACTCCATAGGTCCCGGTCACGGCCCTGCAGCCACGTGTGAAGCTGTGCATAGCCCGCCGGGTACGCTGCAGAATGCGCGCTCCGTTGGGTGTCACCAGAACGCCAGTAGTGCGCCGATCGAACAGCATCGTACCGAACAGGGTCTCAAGGCGATTGAGAGCCTGTGTCAGACCGGGCAGCGTCGCGAACCTAGCCGACGAGCATGCGACAGCCATGGGAGTCACGACCTGGTGGAGGAGGCCGAGCTGTCGCGCGGCGGCATCTAGGTAGCACGTCGCCCGGAAGGCGTCCGCTCCGTCCTCGTGCACGCTGACCAGCCACGTCCTGAACAGGCATTCCACGACGGCGTGGACGCCGATCTTGCGGACTTGAGACCAGTCGTCGATGTGGATGGCCAGCGCATCGAAGCGGAAGCCGCTGACGTCCGGGCAGGAGGCGACGAACCGCTCCAGGCGATCGACGTCGCCGACGTCGTCGGCGACGATAGCCGTCCGCGGAGCCGAGCGGCCCTTGCGGAGAACGATCGTGGCGCCGGGACGACGCGCTTCCGCGCCGAGTTCGAGACGGTCGCCAGAGCCATAGATGTCATGCATACTTACTTCTCCCGAGGGCGCAGATCGTCGACTGCCGACAGCCCCCTCGCCGACAGGTGTCGGGTCCGCCTGGCCAGGCGGCTCGTCATGTTCGTCACTGTCAGGCAGTGTGTCGTCGTGCGGTCGGCTTCAGGCTGCCATCGTCGACTATCGCGGGCCGGCCCACTTTAAGCCGTGGCCCATGCCGGCCGGTGGTCCCGTACCCTTGCGGGAAAAGGGCCTGAAGCAGACTTCACTCGCTTTCCATTGACGATCCATCCCGTGACCTCCGTCGAACCCCGCCGACCTCCGGCATAACGTTCATCATCCTGTGACTTTCATCTAGGCGTGACCAGCCTCCTGCGTAAGTAATAAGTCACATGCTGATGAACTTTCTGGACTGTCGTGGCTGCGACCTGCTAGGCCTCGAAGATGACAGGCGGGAATGCGGCAGGTGAACGTGATGAGTGGATCGACTCTCGCACATCGAGTTCGATCGACGGCTGAACCGCCTCCTCAGTGATCCGCTGCCGATGCGGGAGCTGGCGCTATGGCTCGCGATGTCGAAGCGTCAGCGCGAGGTCGCCATGAGGCGCATGGACGCGCTCGCCGGGTGGAAGCCGGAAGAAGGATCCGGAGAGCCGGCGGCGGCGGCAGCGGCGGCCGGACTGAAGAAGAACCACTCCTACGAGATGGCCAAAGCGTGGCGGGCGGCACCGTCGCTGGCGTCGGTGGAAGTGCTCACCGCCGCGCCGCGGGCCCGCGTGAGCGACTACGATCATGCGGTCGGCGCGCATGTCACGACGGCGTTCGACGAGGTGTCCGCCAATGGGGGGATCGTCATCAGCGAGGTGGTGGAACGGCTGGCCGTTCTCGCCGCCGCCGACCTGGGTCAGATCCCGAGCTTCGCTACGCTGCGCCGAAAGGTGCTGGAGGAACAGCGCAGGCGCGAGAGGCGGACCCGGCCGGGCGTCCACCTCAACTTCGACTGCTGCGCATTCACGATGGCCAATCTGGATCGGCCCGAGCGCACAGCGTTCGCGATCGTCGATCGCCGGACGCAGCTCGTACTCGGTGCCGCGCTGGGAGACGCCCGGCGGGCCGGACATGGCTACGGTCTGGCCGCGGGCGACGCGCTGCGCCGCATCGGGACGGGATCGCTGAAGGAAGTCGCGTGGGCTGAGCGGCTGGAACAGACCGAGCTGGTCACCGGCCTCGACGACGGTCTTCTGAAGATCGGGGTCGAGGCAGCGTGGGCCGAGCTGCCGGTGGTGCAGCCTGCCGGAAAGCCAGGGCGCTATCTGCGGAGGGCGGCGGGCGACCGCATGGGCCGGATGCTCTTCCTCTCGGCCGATCGGCTGGCGAAGTCGACGGGCGGCGATGCGCAGGAGGCGGAGGATGCCGTAGACGACGCCGCTCGCCTTCAGGTCGAGGTCGAGATCCACAACGCGGCGATACTGCCGGATCTCGAAGGCGACCCTGCGTCGGGCCCTTCGGCGGGGCTGATCGCCGCGCTAGAGTTCTTTGCACGCCGGCCACATCACCGGCCTTCAGAGCAGCCTGAACCCGCCTGATCCGCCACGGGCCGCGTTGTGCTGCACGATCGCGGCCTCCAGCGCGAGCCTCGCGTCCGCAGGATCCAGCGGCCGGTCGTCGTCCGTGCGCAGAAGTCGATCGGCGGGACGGCGGCTTCGATTGAACTGAAGTTCCAGACGTCCGAGTCTGCGCCCGATGATGCGCGACAGGCTGGTGCGCGCGATGCCGGGTCCAACCCGACGCAGTCCCTCCGCGCCGTCGAAGGCGGCGGCGAAGGCGCGGTCGGCGGTCAGGCAGCCGGATCGCGATGCCGCCAGCGCCGCTCTTGCAAATCCGCCAAAATCCGGCCGTTCGTCGGTCAGGGTCAGCGCGGCTACGATCAGGCCGTCCGCGGCACATGCCGCGATCAGGAGGCTCGGCATCGAGATCGTGCCGTCCGTGAGTACCGGCAGTCGCACCCGGCACTCCGCGACCACCACGTCGCCCGCGTCCGCGACGTGGCCCCTATCCCGCCTGATCGCCATCAGCCGGCGCCATACCGTCGATCGATCGGGGGTCTGGAGCCCTTGCGCCCTCAGCGCCGCTGTCACGGCAGCGGTGGCGACCGACGGTCTCACGTCGGGACCGAGCCTTTCGAGCGTGTTGCGCATCACGCTTTCCGAAGCGGGCGGAAGCGCCCTCCAGCCCGTCCGTGGCTTCTCGCGCTCGGACTTGGCGCCTGCGATCGCGACTGCCGTTCCGTGCGTCCTCCAGGCCCGCACCAGCTTGAGGAACTGCGTGCGGCCGAGGCCGAGATATCCCGCGTGCTCCATTCGGTCGTCCTCCGTGGGACGCTCGATGGCGAGGTAGGCGACGACCACGGCGACGCGTTCGCGCACCTCCGTCCAGCGCAGCGGATCGACGCCCGACATGTCGAGTGACCTCATCTCTTTTCCCTTCGATATAATCATCCGGCTGAGGCGGCATTTCGGCTTGCGTGCAGAACCGGTCCAAGGCGACGCGTGGACTGGGAACCTGCGCCCGGTCGGCGGCACGGGACAGCCGAGCAGCGCCTGGCCGGAGGCGACTGAGCAGCCAGCGGCGCATGCAGGAGGGCATGTTCGCGGAAGGACCCAAGACGCTTTGCGGCTCTCACCTCCCGTGAGGCGGCAGAGCGGCCATACGGGGCTTCGACGAGGAATGTCAAAGCTGCGTCGGGATCGTTTAGGAAGGAGCCCGCGTCGGCAACAGGGGGGCATTGGGACCGCGGACCGTCATGAGAAAAGAGGCTCAATCGTGCGACTGGCCCCCTTCATCAGCCTCCTGAACATCGAAGCGCCTGGGCGTCGCCGCCCCTCTCCGCGCCGATGCCGGTCGTCGCACTCCCCGATCTGCGTCAAATTCGGTCGAGACAACGCTTTGAAAGAGCCGCGGACCCGCTCTGGCGAAGCGTGTCGATGCCGCCCGCGGGACGAGCCGCTGGCTCATGAACGCGGGTCCCGCCGCGTGCTCGTCGCCTGATACCGGACGCTCTGTCAGCCGTGACCAGGACCGGCGACGGAGCAAGCCAAGGGGAGCCGGCGCCTGCTCTACGATGCCGCGACCGAGAAGCGGATCGGCGCCGTAAGGGAGGTGGAGCATGTCGAAGGTATCGGGACGGTTGGAGCAGCCCGACTCTCGTGCGTAGATCAATCGAGATCGAGGCACTCGCCGTGCCGCGGATGGCCGTCCCTGCCACCGCCAGTCGCGTCCGCAATCATGCCTGCTCTTTCCGGTCGACCCGTCCCTCGCGGTGCATCGCTCCGGTCTCGACGACGAAGATGCCGTGATCGAAGTCTCGACCGGTGGCATAGAAGCCGAACATGCGTTTCCACGCCAGGACGGCTAGAGCGGCATTCAGCGCGTTGAGTTCGGCAATCTGGACATTGGAGGCGTACAGCCCGGCGGGATCGCCGGTCGACGGGATCCGCGATGATAGCGAATCGTGCGTCGCGGGCGTGCCAAGCGTCGTACGGACCGCGCCGACGACACCATCGTCGCTCATGGACAGCCCCATTCCGACATCGACATAGGGAATGCCCCGCGAAGCGAGGTGCTCGAGGATCGGCGGTCGGGCGGCACCGTCGTCGACGCAGACGAACACGAAGTCGAGCAGATCGAGCATGGGGACGGTGGTTGCGTCGATGCGCATCGGGTGGGGAACAACGCGACGATGCAGGCGCGAGTATACTTGGGTCAGCAGCTCGACCTTCGCGATCGGGGCGCGGAGATTTTCGATCGCGAAAGCGCCGGGACAACGGAAGGCGTTGTGCTGCTCGAACCGGTCGGCGTCGAAGAGGTGGATGGCGTAGACTGGGCACTTGGCGACGAGGTCGAGGACATAGGAGCCGGTCCCGCCCAGCCCGACGATCCCGACCGTTTGACCTGCAATTCGCTCCGCTGCCGCGCCGGTGCCGGCGCGGGCAGTCGCGGTGTCGGCGTAGCGGAAGGGACTGCTTGTGCAGACCTGGGACGCAGGCGCCCCGACCCGGGCTGTCGCGAGTGGATCGAGGCGCTGGGCGTGTGCGGAGATGATCGCGACGTAAGTGGTCACGTATTCGTGGTGATCATGGAATTCGCGCCCCTTCGGCTTGTTGCAGAGCTGCAGATCGGCTTGGACACCAGGCATGATCTGCCGCGATTCCGCGCCCGCGATCAGATGCTTGAGCGGATGGCCGTCCGCATCGCAGGGGGGCTGACCAACCCACCACGCCATGTGACCGTGCGGGCGCACGAGGACATTGCCGGAGATGTAGGCGATGACGGCGAGCGTGCCGAGCCTCACGCGCCCCCGCCCCCGGGCCGGGGCGACGTACGGAACATGGCGCACGACCAGCATGCCGCCGACGAGGGTCGCGTCGTAACCCTCGTCGAGCAGGCGCCTCAGCTGCGGGTCAGGACTTGTCGGTGAGCGAGACACTGAAGCTCTGCCCTTCGGTCACCGGTGTCTTGACGCTGCCTGTCATCAGCCCGGAAGCGGCGCCGAGCGGTCCGCCTTCGTAGGCGACCGTCAGCGCAGCGTAGCTGCGCCCCTCCTGCTCGGGAAAGGCCAGCCGGGCGAGATCCCTCGGCCCGATGTCCTCGCCGGCGAAGAGGTGGCTGCGGCCGTTCACCACGATGGTGCGAACGGTCGAGGTCCGCACGAGCGCGCCGGAGGGGGGCGGCGTGCCCAAGGCAGGGTCTCTGGTATCGATGTCGTTCATGGTCGTCGTTCCTTGCTGATCGCTTCATGGGAGTTCGGGCGCACAACGATCGGCGGCGCGCGCTGCGTCGGCCGGCGTCTCACTCGCCGGATCCAGCCCGGTCGCGCAGGGCGAATGCGTGATCGAAGAGCGCCCTGCCGGTGGGGACGTCATCCATGAAGTGGCGCCGAAGCCTGGATACGATGTTGCCGACCATATGAGGATCGGAGGCGCCGCCCTCTCCGTCGCATGCGACCTGCTGCGCGATGGAGAGGCGCCGAAGCTCCTCGCGCGTATCGGCGCATCTGACGGTGGCGATCGCCCTGCCGCCGTGCGCCTCGATGGCTGCGATGGAATGGGACGTCTCGGACGCCTGCACGATCCACGAGACGTTGGAGAGGTCGAAGACGCATCCCAGCCCCTCGTCCAGCCAGCGTCCCGTGCGGACCGGATCCAGCATCTCGACGAGCCGTCGGGACGCGAGCGGGTCCAGTGGCTTCTCTCCCAGATCCAGGAGGACGATCGGGTTGGCGCAGCGTGTCAGCGCCATGGCGAGGACCGGAATGGGGATGCAGCGCGTGGACCGGCCTTCTCGTTCGCCGGCATCGTTCAGTTCCGAGCCGCAGGCTTCCACCAGCGGCACGCCGGTGAGATGGGCGATGCGGCGGGCGACATGCCCGCGGCCGAATCCGGCGGCGCCGACGAGGACGAGTGGCGGGTGCCGGAACCAGCTACGCCCGGCCGCGGCCTGGCTCCGGCACGCCTCCGCGAGGAAGGAGCGCAGGCCCGGGACGTGATCGAGTCCCGTCGCCGACGACAGCGCGTCCGGCGTCAGCGCCGCGCCGCCGGACAGCCGGGTCGGCTGATCCAGGCCTAGCGTCGGGGCGTCCGCCGTCGTCGGAAAGGCGATGCGGATCGATGGTTCGACGTCGCCGATCACGAAGGTCTCGGTGGCGACGGCGCCCGAGCGGGGGGTGATCACAGGTCGCCCCTCCAGAAGAGCAGCGGGCGCCGGCCGCCTGCACCCAGGCCGCGCTTCTTCACCGCCTGCTCAGTCGTCAGCATCTCGTACAGAAGCTCGCGGCCCACCTCGTCCGCGCCCGCTTCCTCCACCTTGATGGCCATCTCCTCGTGGCGGTGCTCCTGCCACTTGAGCCAGTCCCAGAAGCGTTCCCGCTCCCATTCCGCCCCGAAGGTCAGCTTGAGGAACGGCGGAGCGTGGGGCCCCCGTCTCAGCTCCACCCCCAGCTTCTTCTTGTCCGATCCGGTGAAGTAGACGGCGATGGTGCGGTCGCGGAGCGCCTTCGCCTCGGACTTGGCCGCCTTCTCGGCGGCCTTCGCACGCTCCTTCTCCCGCTCCGCGGCAACGCTTCTCAGGTGCTCGTCGACGACGTCGTCCACGCTGGACGTTGCAAGGACGAGAGCGGTCTCCGCGAGATAGACGAGATGGTCGCCGACGAGCCCCAGGCCCTCGAACACGTCCGCTGCCTCGATCTCGTCTTCGATCGACCTCGACCACACCGGGCCGCCGGCCAGGACCACGTCGCCGGAGCGAAGCTCGCGCAGGATCGCGACATGATGCGTCCCGCCGATCATGACCAGACTGGCGCGCACGACGGTGATCGGGGCGGCGTCGGACGGACAGCCCAGCCAGGCGTCGGTCGGGGAGGGGCCAGTCTGTGGATCGTTACGGGCCATGACGATGCTCCTTTGTGCGGGAGCAACGACATGGTGCCGAACAGGGGCAAGATACCAATGGTTCAGCAGGGCAGCGAGCACGCATCGAGGAGCAACGAGGCTGCTCTAGAAGAGCGGCTGCAATCAGCAGTTTCCCTCCCTCACAGCGTCACCCGGCGACGTGCATCTCCGCAGTGTCGAGATGGAGGGACTGGCGGTATGCCGGACGCTCCGGCCGGTCGAGCTGTCTGAGCTACGGGCGCGGCGTGCAGAGCAGCTACGATTTGCTTCTCTTCGAGAAGGCCGAGCTCGACGATCGTCTCGTTCGGCAGGACTGGAGCGACGTGCGTTTCTGCCGGATCGAGTTTGACGGCCTGCTTCCGGTCACCACCGCCTGCGCGTTCTATCCCAAGCTGGATTTCGCCGGCCGGCGGCTGCAGGGCGTCGGAAATATCGGTGTCAGACCCGCCGACCTTTCCTTCACGATCACCAGCTTTGGCGGAAGGACGTCCGTCATATTCGCGTGGCGTGGTCCCGAGACTGGTGCGCCCAGACGGTTCATCGACTCCTTTCTCGCCATTGACGACGATGAAAAAGCGGCGCGGATCGCGGCGTTCTGCTTTGAGATTTCCGAAAACGTACAGATGACGCCTACCTGGTGGGCGGGTCTCGATCAGCCCGTACGCCGTCGTCTATCCGACAAGATGTGGGACGGGACGGCTCGACAGCAGCATGTCGCGAGCGCAATGGCCGACGTTGCACCTCTGCCCGTCGCTGTCACCGTCGCTTCGGTTTCCCGATCATGGGCGGCCACCCCCTGATCGCCGGGTCCCGGCCAGTGACCGCGTTTCCGAGTGACCCGCGATACATCATTGCCTGTCCTCGACGGCCTAGATCAGCCGATCGTTCCGGAGGACGTGAAGAAGAATGCGTCGACGTCATTGTCGGCAGGGGCAAGCTCTATGCCGGCCGCCGCGCGGCTTTCGGCCGTCAGGAACACGCCCGGCAGCTCCGTTCCCGCGTCGATGATGCCGAGCATGGGCAGGCCGTTGCCGCGAACCAGACACCTCCAGGCGGATCGATCGGTTGGCGACGGACTGCACGGCCCGGACGGATGCGAATGCCAGTCACCCACCATCGTCTCGAGGGCTACCCTTCCGCGCCACGCGGAATGAATCCGCTGGCGATGGGACGCACAGAGCCTTGCGAACGTCGTCGGGGTGGCCCGGTCGTCCGGCCCCTGCATGGTCAGGTCCGTTACTTCGATGTGCGCACCACGCGTCTACCGATCAGGAATCCGGGGAAGAGGATCTTGCAAGTCTTCTACGCCTGGGCACGATGCTTCGGTCGCGACGCTTCGATGGGCGCTTCGGCGAATGGGAGAGCCGTACCGCGCCTTCTGCAGGTGGAATGCATGCAGTTACCCTGCTCGTTCTGCCGATCGGTCGCGGGCCGACAGGCATCTACGATGATGCAAGACATTGTCTTCTGGCACCGCCGAATCCGGAATCCGCACTTGAGATAAACCTCAACAGCGTGGGTAAGCTGTGCGGCGCCACGACCGGAACGACGATACAATTGCTGGCGGACGGCCGACGATACGCCGCATGCTACGAGGATCAGTCAAGCCTCATGTGGCACGATGCCGGAGCTCTCGTCGCGGTCCTTGCGCTTGTCAGCACGGCGCTATCCCTTCACTCAGTAGTCCTAGGTCGCAAGGGCGGCGACATTGCGAGGGCCGCTGGTCTAGGGAAATGGACCGCGGTTGGCGCAATTCACATTGGCGCCTGAACGGATGACACACCGCTTCACTTCGACGCGGCGAATCGCCACCTAGTAGCTGGGTGCTTGCCTCGGCTGGCGAGGTCTGCTTCCCTCGGGATGATGGCTGATTTCGCCTCTCTATTGACCGGCTCAATTGCATCACTTGTCGCCGTATGGCTTGGTTCGCGGTTCGCCGAGGTCAAACGTGTTCGTGAGCAGGTTTGGGATCGCAAGGCTGCCGCCTATTCTGACATTCTTGACGCCCTGAACGAGATGCGACGTTACCTCGAGCTCGCGTATCAAGATGCAATTTTCCGCCACGACCGGGATGACGAGGACACGAACCGTCGTGTGACTATCTATCGTACGGCCATGGACCAGTTAGGAAAAACTACTTTCCGGCATAGCTGGATCCTGCCTGAGGCGGCACATGACTGCGTCATGCGGCTCGAAGCGGCACTTCGTGCAGACTATCAGTCTGCCGAGGACTCGCTGGACGCATCTTCTTACGCTTGTAAAAACACCTTGCGAGAGCTCCAGGCAATAGCCCGCAGCGACATGGCTGAGCCGACCATCTTCGAGAGGATCGGTTTCGCATTTTCAAGACGCACTCCCCCGCGGGCGGACGAACCTCATAAGTGACAGGGGTACACCCTGCCAAAATTCGCTTAAGTAGCCCCGTTGTTTCTAAGCCATTGAAGAATAGCGGGTCACATGCGAAGTTCGTAAGGGTCAGCGGCATTTTTTCATCCGACCGCCGCGTGGACCCGACGTCCCGCCGGCCCTGCGATAGGGGCCCAAGGTCGGTCACCCCATCCTGACCAAAGTCTGTCGGCAATGGCCGCCATGGCAGCGACGCCTTGCCGTGACGCCGTCCTGTGCCTAAACCGCTCTCATAATACCAATGAAATACCGGAGAGCTGTTATGACGCGATGCATGGCCATGACGGGGACGTACGCGGCCCTGATCGCGACGGGCTTGGCGACCACGGTCTCCGCGCAGGGTGCCGCGCAGCCGGTGACGATGCCCGCCATCTTCCCCGCGCCGACGTCGGTCGCGCTTCAGGCCGGCACGATAACGCTCGGCCGATCGGTGGTGCTCGTCGCCCCCGCCGGCACCGACGGTGACAGCGTCGCGCTGGTCCGCGAGATCCTGCGCGCCGCCGGAGTCACGACGATCACGACCGCACGGCGGCTGCCCGCCGCCCCCGATCGCCCGCACATCCTGCTCGGCACCGGCGATACCGCGATCGTCCGCGACGCGCTGGCCCGCGCCGGTACCGTCCGCGACACGCATCCCGAAGGCTATACGATCGCCACGCTCGCGGCGGGCAACAGCGGCATCATCACGCTGGCGGGCCACGACGCGGACGGACTATTCCATGCCGTCCAGACGTTCCGACAGCTCGCGGCACGCGCGGTCCTTCCCGCGCTGGTGATCCACGATCATCCCGCGATGCCGATGCGCGGCACGATCGAGGGCTTTTACGGCAAGCCCTGGACGATGGCGGACCGGACGAAGCATCTCGACTTCCTCGCCACCGTCAAGGCGAACACCTATGTCTACAGCCCCAAGGACGATCCCTATGCGCGCGATCGCTGGCGCGAGGCCTATCCCGCGGCGACTTTGTCCGCGCTCGGCACGCTGGTCGCGACCGCACGGCGCAATCATGTCGATTTCGTCTATGCGGTCTCGCCGGGCCCATCTGTGTGCTTCTCCGACCCCGCCGATGCTCAGGCGCTCGAACGCAAGTTCGCCGCGCTGCGATCGATCGGCGTCCACAGCTTCTACGTCGCGCTCGACGACATCGAATATACCAAATGGAACTGCGAGCGGGACAAGGCCAGTTTCGGACCATCAGGCGCCGAAGCCGCCGGCATCGCGCAATCGCGCCTGCTGAACGCGGTTCAGGCGGATCTGCTCGCGAAGGATCCGTCGTCGCGCCCGCTGATCATGGTCCCGACCGAATATTACGACGCGAAGGAAACCCCGTACAAGGCGGCGCTGCGCAAATATCTCGATCCCCGCGTCGTGGTGCAGTGGACCGGCACCGATGTCGTCCCCCCCCGCGATCTCGATCGCCGATGCGAAGACCGCGACCAAGGCCTTCGGGCGCAAGACGCTGCTGTGGGACAATTATCCGGTCAACGACTATGCGCAGACCACCGGGCGGCTGCTGCTCGCGCCCTATGCGCGGCGCGAGGCGGGGCTGGCGGGCGAACTGACGGGGATCCTGTCGAACCCGATGAACCAGGAGGCGCCAAGCCGCGTCGCGGTGACCGGCGTTGCTGCGTTCGGCTGGAACGACAAGGACTATGACGCGGACCGCACGTGGCAGTTCGCCGCCCGCGAGCTGGCGGGCGGCGATGCGCGCGCGACCGCGGCGCTGCTGAGCTTCTTCGACACGCAGCATCTGGCCCCGACCTTCGGCAGCCCAGCCCTGGCAGCCCCAGGCGCCCAGGCTCAAGGCCCAGCTCGACGC